>JAERIN010000011.1 GCA_016757515.1 Alphaproteobacteria bacterium | reverse complement strand
GCGGGCGGCACACCCCGTTCTTCTCTAACTACCGCCCGCAGTTTTACTTCCGCACAACAGACGTCACAGGCGAGGTGGCCTTGCCCGAGGGCACCGAAATGGTCATGCCCGGAGAAAACGTGACCGGCCTGACCATCACCCTCATCGCCCCCATCGCCATGGATGAGGGCCTGCGCTTCGCCATCCGCGAGGGCGGGCGCACCGTCGGCGCCGGCGTCGTGACCAAGATTGTGGAGTAGAGAGAAGAAAAGATTACGTTCCTTTGAAAGGAGAGATGCATGTCTGATAAAAACCAATGTAAAATGCCTGAGGATAACTGCTTTCAGATTGTCCTAGAGCATTTGCGCGCCCTGCGTGCGGATATGGACGAACTGAAGTCCAAAATTGGCGAGATTAAAATGCGCTTTCTTAAGGTACAATAAAACTATGCAAAACATCCGCATCACCCTGAAGGCCTTTGACCACCGCGTCCTAGACACCGCGTGCGAGGAGATCGTGCACACAGCCAAGCGCACGGGCGCAGTGGTGCGTGGCCCCGTGCCCATCCCCACGCGCAAGCTGATCGTCTCTGTCATCTGCGGCCCGCACGTCCACAAAAAGACCCAAAACCAGTTTGAGCGCCGCACGCACAAGCGCGTCCTCATTGTTGTGGACCCCACACCGCAAACCATAGACGCCCTGATGAAACTGGACCTCGCGGCGGGCGTGGACGTGGAAATCAAAGTAGACCAGGTCGCAGCATAGGAGAGCACCCCCATGGCCAGACCCCCAGAGCTTATTGTGTTTTTCAACGGTCAGATAGTCCGTGCCGACGCCATCCGGGCCGTTGAGCGCATCTGCAACCGCAAGGACGGCTACTTCACGACCCGGATATGGCTCGCAGGCGTGGACTTTGGCATGGACTTTGAGTGCGCGGACGAGGAGGAGCTTGACGACGTATTCGCCGCCGTAAGCGAGGAGATACAGACAGCTCTGGGCGTGCGCTCCATATTCGCCCGCGAAGAGGGGCCGGAGGCAGAGTCTCCCAAAAAGGAAAGTGAGGACGAGTGACGGACGCTCCCAAAATGATCGTGTTCTTTGACGGGCAGATGGTTCTGTCCTCGGAGATTCTGTGCGTACAAAAGGTCCAAAACCCGGACGACGGCTGGTGGGCCGTGCGGATCGTCTTGACCTATGACAACTGGGTGCAGTTCCCCTGCGAAAATCAGGCGGACCAGCAGCGGATCTTTGGAATTGTGAGCGATCAGGTGCAGTCCGCCATGGGCCTGAAGTCCAGCGTCACGCACTTGAAAGAAGTGGAGAAAGAGGCATGAGAACCGGACTTATCGCGCGCAAAGAGGGGATGACCCGCGTGTTCGACGCGGACGGGCGGCACGTGCCCGTCACGGTCCTGAAGGTCGACGGCTGCCACGTCACCGCCGTGCGCAGCGCGGAGCGGGACGGCTACACCGCCCTCCAGCTGGGTGCCGGGACACGGAAAGCGGCCCGCACAACCAAGCCACAGCGCGGCCACTTCGCCAAGGCCGGGGTCGCCCCCCGCCAGAAGCTGTCTGAGTTCCGCGTGCCCCCGGGCAACACCCTGGAGGCCGGGACGGAGCTATCTGCCGCGCACTTTGTTCCCGGGCAGTTCGTGGACGTCACGGGCACCTCCATCGGTAAGGGCTTCGCCGGAGCCATGAAGCGCCACGGCTTCGGCGGCCTGCGCGCCACGCACGGCGTGTCCATCTCCCACCGCTCCCACGGCTCCACGGGGCAGTGCCAAGACCCCGGTAAGGTCTTTAAGGGAAAGCGCATGGCCGGGCATATGGGCGCCGCGCGCGTGAGCGTGCAGAACCTCCAAGTCGTACAGGTGGATGCCGAGCGCGGGCTGATTTTGGTCAAGGGCGCAGTGCCGGGCGCGCGGAGCGGTTGGGTCCTCGTGCGCGATGCGGTGAAAAAGCCCCTGCCCGCGGAGGCGCCCCAGCCCGCAGCGCTGAAGGTGGTGCAGAGTGCACCCGCAGAGGAAGCCGACCCACAAGCCACAGAACAGAAAGAAGAAGGGGCACAAGAATGAAACTCCCCGTGAAAACATTGGAGGGCGCGGACGCGGGAGAAATTGACGTCCCCGACGCGGTGTTCGGCATCACCGAGATCCGCCGGGACCTGATCCACGCCACGGTGACCTACCAGCGCGCCAAGCGCCGGGCCGGGACCCACAAGGTCAAAGGCCGCCACGAGATTCGCGGCACGGGCAGGAAGCCCTGGAAACAAAAGGGCACGGGCCGCGCCCGCGCGGGGGACCTCAAAAGGCCCCAAGACGTGGGCGGCGGCGTCGCGCACGGCCCCACGCCGCGCTCCCACGCCATCGCGCTGAACAAGCGCGTGCGCCGCCTGGCCCTGGCCCACGCCCTGTCCGCAAAGACTGCGAGAGGCCACCTGCTTATCCTGGACGCCGCCATCGCTGACAGCCACAAGACCAAGCCCATGGCCGCAGCCCTGGCCGCCCTTGGCCTGGCCAGCGCACTCATCGTCCCCGGCGCAGAGGTGGACTCCAACTTTGCCCGCGCCACCGCGAACATCCCCCGCATAGACGTCTTGCCATCCCAGGGCGCGAACGTGTATGACATCCTCCGCCGCGACACGCTGGTCCTGACCAAGCAGGCCGTGGCAGACCTGGTAGAGAGGATCTCCGCATGACCGCCGCCGTGAAAGAGTGGATGTACGAGCTGATCCGCGCGCCGCGCGTGACGGAGAAGACCGCTATGGGCGGGGAGCACAACCAGGTGACCTTCGTGGTGCAGATGGGCGCGACCAAGCCGCGCATCCGCGAGGCCGTGGAGGCCATCTGGGGCGTGAAGGTCGCCGCCGTGAACACCCTCATCCAAAAGGGGAAGACCAAGCGCTTTCGCAGCGTGAGGGGGCGGCAGGTGGACGTGAAAAAGGCCATCGTGACCTTGGCCGAGGGGCACAGCATTGATACGGAGGTAGGCGTCTGATGGCACTTAAAAAAGCAAACCCCACCTCCGCCGGTCGGCGCGGCCTCATCCAGGTCGTGCGCGACGACCTGCATAAGGGCGGGCCCGTCAAGGCCCTGACCACCGGCCTCAAACGCACCGGCGGGCGCAACAACCTGGGCCGCATGACCGCCCGGCACCAGGGCGGAGGGCACAAGCGCCGCTACCGCCTGATTGACTGGAAGCGCGCCCGGCGCGACGTCCCCGCCACCGTGGAGCGGCTGGAGTACGACCCCAACCGCACCGCCTTCATCGCCCTCATCGCCTACCCCGACGGGGAGCAGGCCTATATCCTCGCGCCGCAGCGCCTGAAGGCCGGGGACACCGTCATCGCGGGGAACAAGGTGGACGTGCAGCCCGGCAACGCCATGCCCCTCAAGAATATGCCCGTGGGCACCATCATCCACAACATAGAGATGAAGCCCGGCAAGGGCGCGCAGATGGTCCGCTCCGCCGGGGCCTTTGGCCAGCTCGTGGGCCGGGACGGCGACTACGCCCAGGTCCGCCTCGCCTCTGGCGAGATGCGCCGCGTGCCCGCGGCCTGCATCGCCACCGTCGGCGCTGTGTCCAACCCCGACCACATGAACGCCACCCTGGGCAAGGCCGGGCGCTCCCGCTGGCTCGGCCGCCGGCCCAGCGTGCGCGGTGTGGCCATGAACCCAGTGGACCACCCCATGGGCGGCGGCGAAGGCAAGTCCGCCGGGGGGCGGCACCCCTGCACCCCCTGGGGCAAGCCCACCAAAGGCTACAAGACCCGCAGGAACAAGGCCACAGACAAGTACATTATCCGTAGGAGGAAGAAGAAGTAATGCCCCGCTCAGTTTGGAAAGGCCCGTTTGTGGAGCGCAGCGTTCTGCGCAAGGTGGAGGCCGCCCTGGAGGGCAAGATCAAGGGCGTCATCCGCACATGGTCACGCCGCTCCACCATCCTGCCGAACATGATTGGCTTGACCTTTGGTGTGCATAATGGCAAAAAGTTCATCCCCGTCTTGGTCACCGACCAGATGATCGGACACAAGCTGGGCGAGTTCGCGCCAACGCGGACCTTCGGCGGGCACGGCGTGGACAAGAAGGCGAAAAAACGTTGATGGGACAGGAAAAAAACGCACAAAAGGCGGCAGAGAACGAGGCCCGGGCCTTCGCGAAGCAGATAAAGGGCTCCGCGCAGAAGCTGAACCTCGTGGCCGCGCTCATCCGGGGCAAGCCTGCGGGCCGCGCCCTCACGGACCTGCGGTTTTGCAAGCGGCGCGTGGCCGGGATCGTGCGCAAAACCCTGGAGAGCGCCGTGGCCAACGCGGAGAACAACCACGGCCTGGACGTAGACGCCCTGGTCGTGTCCCAGGCCACAGTGGGCCGCGCTATGACCCTGAAACGCTTTCGCTGCCGCGCGCGCGGACGCGGGGCGCGGGTGCACAAGCACTTTAGCAATTTGACCATCGTTGTACAGGAAAAGGACACCTAAAAAGTGGGACAAAAAGCCAATCCGATCGGGATGCGTGTGGGGGTAAACCGGACGTGGGACTCGCGCTGGTACGCGGGTCGCGACTACCCGCAAAAGCTGCTGGAGGACCTGCGCCTGCGCAAGTACATACACCAGCGCCTGAAGCCAGCGGGCATCTCTAAGGTCATCATTGAGCGTGCGGGCGGCACCATGCGCGTGAACATCCATGCCGCGCGCCCCGGCCTTATCATCGGCAAAAAGGGCGCGGACATTGAAAAGCTCCGCGCGGACATCAAAAACCGTGCCGGCGCGGACGTCTCCCTCAACATCGTGGAAATCCGCAAGCCCGAGATAGACGCCCAGATGGCCGCCGAAAACGTCGCGGGGCAGCTGGAGCGCCGGGTGTCCTTCCGCCGGGCCATGAAACGGACCGTGCAGAGCGCCATGCGCATGGGCGCGGGGGGCATACGCCTGAATGTGAGCGGGCGCCTGAACGGCGCGGACATAGCGCGGACCGAGTGGTACCGCGAGGGGCGCGTACCCCTGCACACCCTCCGCGCGGACATTGACTATGGTTTTGCGGAGGCCAAGACGACCTATGGCATGATCGGCGTGCAGGTGTGGATGTACAAGGGCGACATCCTGGAGCACGACCCGATGGCGCACGACAAGCGGCGACAGGAGCAGCAGGGCGGGATGCCGCGTGGCTAAGAAGAAAGCGCCCTGGCATGCTTTGGCTGTTGCGAGGACGGTGTCTTGTCGTATACTGACGTAGCTAATTCAGACATAAATTCTCGGCTTGGAGGTGTGTACCCTCCATCTCTTGCATTCTCATAACGCCTCCTTGCTTGCGGAGAGAGGTCCATAAGAAAATCCTCCAAATGTCTGGCCATCCAGAATTTGGCCGTCACGGAGCCCCGCCTTTCTTGGTTTTCAAATATACGGTGCGCTGCCTCTTTGGACTCTGTGTGAAAATCCCCATAAACCCTTCCGATTTCTGGTATATCAACTTGCTGGCCAATAAGGCGTCCCATCATAAGCATAACCCCAACTTGGGCACGCGCTTCGGGGTGTCCAGCATTGTGAGCCTCGTTATATAGTTTTAATGCTTGCAGATAATCTCCTGTCCCCTCTAACGCTTGAGCCGCTGCAAACAGGGAATCGGGCCCAGAGACCTCTTGCATTGCTTTTGAAATCGTGCTCTCCATGGGGGGGTCATCATGATCTTTTGTCTCCTTTTTTATTAGTTTCTCTTCGGCTTAGGCTGACTTTCTACTGGTATATGCCCCCATCCTACAGAGGAAAAAATATATTGTCAAGTTTTCTGGAATCTTTCTGGAGAAATGCCAAAAACCCCTTGCCAGGCCCGGGGCGATGGTGTACACCCCGCCCAGGTTTGAGGAAAGCCGGTGGAAACTCTCCCGAAAACGGGGGCCGTCCACCGGGCCGTTTTTGTTTTGTGTAGGATACAGCGATGCTCTCGCCGAAGAAGACCAAGTTCAGGAAGCAGCATAAGGGCCGCATCCACGGCGCGGCGAAGGGTGGCACGGACCTGGCCTTTGGGTCCTTTGGCCTGAAGGCCCTGGAGCCCGAGCGCGTGACGGCGCGTCAGATTGAGGCCGCCCGGCGGGCCATGACTCGGCACATCAAGCGGCAGGGGAAGGTGTGGATACGTATTTTCCCCGACGTGCCCGTGACCAAAAAGCCCCTGGAGGTCCGGCAGGGGAAGGGCAAGGGCTCCGTGGAGTTTTGGGCCTGCCGCGTGAAGCCGGGGCGCATCATGTTTGAGATGGAGGGCGTCGCGGAGCCCGTGGCGCGCGAGGCCCTGGCCCTGGCGGCGTCCAAGCTGCCCATAAAGGCGAAGTTCGTGGCCCGCGTGGGCCGCGCAAGCGGGGGGGCGACGTAGATGGACGCGGCGGAAATGAAAACCAAGGACCCGGCATCGCTGAAAGCGGCCTTGCTGGACCTGCGCAAACAACAGGTGAACCTGCGCTTTGCCAAGCAGACCGGGACGCTGGAGAAAACGCACGAGATCCGCCGCGCCCGGCGCGAGGTCGCGCGGCTTAAGACCATTTTGCAGCAGAAGGAGGGCGCGTGATGCCAAGATACCCTCTTGCTCTTTTGTTTTTTATGTCCTTTTTATTTTTTGGGGGCGCAACGTATGCGGCTGCCTTTATAAATGACGTCGCGGTTAAGTCTGAGTCGGACACCGGATACAAGGTTATGAGTGTGGACGGCAAACAACCTGTCCGCAGGAGCGGTTTCTTGGTGACGCTCGTGCCTTATGTTGAGGTTGAGAGCGGAGAAAGATCTATTGCCTTGGAAAAGAGAGATTCTCCCGGCGAGATTTTGGAGATTGTTCATTTCTTTAAAGACGGGGAAGTGTATCGTCTGTCCTTTGTAAAAGATTCATATATTTTTGTGGAAGACGTGGAGTAAGTTGATATGCCTAAGCGCATTCTGGAGGGCCAGGTGGTGAGCACCAAGACCGACAAGACCGTGACGGTCCTGGTCGAGCGGCGCTTCATGCACCCGATCTACAAAAAATACGTCAAGCGCAGCAAAAGATACGCTGCACACGACGCAGGCAACGCCTGCCAACAGGGCCAGCGCGTGCGCATTGTTGAGTGCGCGCCCATATCCAAGACCAAGCGGTGGACCGTTTTGGCGGAGGACGCGTCATGATCCAAATGCAGTCCCGCATGCTGGTGGCCGATAACTCCGGCGCGAAGGAGGTGCAGTGCATCAAGGTGCTCGGCGGCTCTAAGCGGCGTACGGCCGGTATCGGCGATGTCGTGGTCGTCACGGTGAAGGAGGCCTTGCCCCGCACCCGCGTCAAAAAGGGCGACGTCCGCCGCGCCCTTATCGTCCGAACAACCAAGGGCCTGAACCGCCCCAGCGGAGAGACCATACGCTTTGACACAAACGCCTGCGTGCTCATCACCGGCCAGGGAGAGCCCGTGGGCACCCGTATCTTTGGCCCCGTGACGCGAGAGCTACGCGGTAAGGGGTATACGAAGATTATTTCTTTGGCTGGGGAAGTACTATGAGCCGCGCGAAGTGCAAGATCAAAAAGGGCGACCAGGTCGTGATCCTGACCGGGAAGGACCGGGGGGCCCGAGGCGAAGTCCTGCGCGTCCTGCCGACGGAGCGGCGCGTGGTCGTGGCCGGGGTGAACATCGCCACAAAGCACGTAAAGCCCTCGCAAAAAGGCCCGGGGGGGATCGAACGCGTGGAGCGCCCCTTGCATATCTCGAACGTCGCCCTCGCCGACCCCAAAACGGGTGCGCCCACGCGGGTGGGGTACACAGTGCTAAAAGATGAAAAAAAAGTCCGGGTGGCCAAGAAATCAGGAGAGACGCTGTAAGAATGTCGCCCCAGCGAAAGCCGGGACCGAGGAGCAAAAGGATAAACCCCTAATTTCGGCATACGCCGGAATGACAAGGAACCAAAGATAATGCAACCGCGCTATAAAAACCTTTACGAACAAGAGATTGCCCCCGCGCTGACCAAGGCACACGGGTACGCGAATCCGCACGCAGTGCCGCGCCTGACCAAAATCGTCCTGAACATGGGCGTGGGCGAGGCGACCACAGACCGGAAGTTCATCACCGCCGCCGCGAACGACCTGGGCCTCATCGCCGGGCAAAAGCCTGTGATCACAAAGGCCCGTAAGTCCAACGCCTCGTTCAAAATCCGCGAAGGCATGGCCATCGGCACCAAGGTCACGCTGCGCGGCGCGCGGATGTACGAGTTTTTGGACCGGCTTATCACCATCGCCCTTCCCCGCGTGCGGGACTTCCGCGGCCTGAGCCCCAAGGCCTTTGACGGGCGTGGGAACTATGCCCTGGGGATTGAGGAGCACATTATTTTCCCGGAGATTGACTACGACAAGGTGGAAAAAATCCGGGGCATGGACGTGGTGATCTGCACCACAGCCCGGACGGACACGGAGGCGCGGGACCTCCTGGCCGGGTTTAAGCTGCCGTTTCGGAAGTAGGAGAGCACAATGGCCAAGGTAAGCATGGTTGAGCGGGACAAAAAGCGGCGCAAGCTGGTGGCGAAGTATGCGGCCAGGCGCGCGGCCCTGAAGGCCACGATGAAAGACATGAGTAAGCCCGCGGGCGAGCGGTTCCAAGCCATGCTGGCCCTGGCGGACCTGCCCCGAAACTCATCCAAGACGCGGGTGCGCAACCGCTGTGGCCTGACCGGGCGGCCGCGCGCATACTACCGCAAGTTTGGCCTGTCGCGCATCGCGATACGGGATCTGGCGCAGCTGGGGCAGCTCCCCGGCGTGACGAAGTCTAGTTGGTAGGAGGACAAATGGCACTATCCGACCCCCTTGGCGACATGCTCACCCGCATCCGGAACGGGCAGATGGCCCGTCTGTCCGTCGTGGTCTGCCCCTGGTCCACCCTGCGCGAAGCCGTCCTCGTCGCCCTGAAGGCCGAGGGGTACATCCGGGGCTTTGTGAAAAAGGACCTGCCCGGGAACAAGGCCGTGCTGGAAATCCAATTGAAGTACACCGACGGCGCGGGCGCCATCCGGCAGATAGACCGCGTGTCCAAGCCCGGCCGCCGCGTGTATAAGAAGGTTAAGGACATGCCCAGGTTCTACAACGGCCTGGGCGTCCTACTCGTGTCCACCCCCCGCGGGATTTTGACCGACCGCGCCGCGCGGGAGGCCAACGTCGGCGGGGAAGTGCTGTGTAGGGTGTATTAAAGATGGAGACGGAAGTAGAGTTTAAATCAGGCTTGTTTAGGCCTTTTCTGCCTGAAGCATCTCAGGTTAATCCGGGCAGATATGGGGCAGAACTGGCTTTCTGGTTGTGTAGGAATCTTTCTGACAGGGGCATTGTGACTTCGTACCCTCAACACGAAGACTGGGGATGGTTATTATGTTATCAGACACAAGAAGGTGAAGAATTTCACATTTGCTGTGGTAATATGGATGGAGGACCTGAGGGTAAAGTTTTGGATGATGAGTGGATGTGTTTTGTTGTGCCTCTTGCTCGGGGCTGGTTCGGCAGGAAAAAGCCCAGCATAGACAAGGCCCGTCCGCTACTCGATATGATTAAGCAGATATTACACGAAGAACCAGAGATTACAGATATAAAGTGGTACTCAGGCAAAGCGGAGTAGGTTTTTGAATTATGTCACGCATAGGTAAAAACCCGGTGGCGATCCCCGATGGGGTGGAGGCCAAGGTGGACGGGCAGGACGTGTCCGTAAAGGGCAAGCTGGGCCAGCTTGGCGTGCGCGTGCACGACGACGTGTCCGTGGCCCTCAAGGACGGACAGATTGTCCTGGGCCCGCGGGGCACGACCCCCTTCGCCCGGCAGATCTGGCCCACGATGCGCACTCTGGTGGCCAACCTGGTTGAGGGCGTGACCCAGGGCTACACCAAAAAGCTGGAGATCCACGGCGTCGGCTACCGCGCGAACCAACAAGGGCAGAACCTGACCTTCTCCCTGGGCTTCTCGCACGAGGTGCGCTACAGCGTGCCCAAGGAGGTGAATGTGGAGGTGGACAAGCAGACCGCCATCACCCTCACCGGCATTGACAAGCAGCAGGTGGGCCAGGTCGCGGCCGAGATACGCGCGCTGCGCAAACCAGAGCCGTACAAGGGCAAGGGCATACGCTACGCCGGCGAGCACATCGTGCGGAAGGAAGGGAAGAAAAAATAATGGCTCAGACGCACGCAAGAACCAAACCGGCGCAGCGGCGTGCGTTCCGCACCCGCAGTGCCATACGTCGCGTGAACATAGACCGCAATGCCAGGCGCCCGGTGCGCCCTCGCCTGTCTGTGCACCGGACGGGGCGGCACATCTATGCGCAGATTATAGACGACCTCGCCGGCCGCACCCTGGCCGCAGCCAGCACCCTGGAACCCGCCGGGCGCGAGTCCGGCAAGGGCTGGGCTGTGGAGGCTGCGCGCGAGGTGGGCAAGCGCCTAGCCGAGCGGGCCCGGGCCGCTGGCGTGGAGGCGGTGGTGTTTGACCGAGGGCGCTTCCTCTATCACGGGCGCGTGCGCGCGGTGGCCGAGGGCGCGCGCGAGGGCGGACTGAACTTTTAACGGGAGAGACCGATGGCACGGAACGAAAGACGAGACGAGCGGGACGCGGGGCCAGAGTACCTGGAGCGCCTTGTGGGCATCAACCGCGTGGCCAAGACGGTCAAGGGCGGTCGGCGCTTTGGGTTTGCGGCCCTCATGGTCGTGGGGGACGGCAACGGTCGCGTGGGCTATGGGCACGGCAAGGCGCGCGAGGTGCCCGAGGCCATCACCAAGGCAACAGAGCAGGCGAAAAGAAGCATGATCCGCGTGCCCCTGCGCGACGGGCGGACTCTCCACCACGATATCGTGGCGCGCGAGGGGGCGGGGCGTGTAATGATGCGCGCAGCCCCGGCCGGGACAGGGATCATCGCCGGAGGCCCCATGCGCGCCGTCTTCGAGGCCCTGGGCGTGCAGGACGTGGTAGCCAAGGCTCTGGGCTCCAACAACCCCTACAGCATGGTGAACGCAACCTTCGCGGCCCTGCGCCAAGTGCAAAGCCCCCGCCTTGTGGCCGCGCGCCGAGGCAAGCGCGTGGGAGACATTTTGGCCGGACGGAGAGAGTCAAAGGAGCTGGCCGATGAACAAACGTAAAACCGTGACGGTGACCCAGACCGGCTCCCCCATCAATCGCCTTGCCGCACAGCGGGCGACCCTGGTGGGCTTGGGCCTGAACAAGATGCACCGCACGCGGACGCTGGAGGACACGCCCGCCGTGCGCGGCATGATCGCGAAGGTCGCGCACCTGCTGCGCGTGGAGGAAAAATAATATGAAACTCAACGAACTCGCGCCCGCCGAGGGTGCCAAAAAGAACGAAATGCGCGTTGGCAGGGGCATAGGCTCCGGCAAGGGCAAGACCTGTGGCCGGGGACAAAAGGGCCAAAAGGCCCGCGAGGGCGTGGCGCTTGGCGGCTTTGAGGGCGGGCAGATGCCGCTCTACCGCCGCCTGCCAAAATCTGGCTTCACCAACCCCTTCCGCAAGCACCATGCGGAGGTCACCTTGGGCAGGCTCCAGGCCGCCGTGGACGCAGAGCGCCTGGACCCCAAGAACCCCATAGACGAGGCCGCCCTTCTGGCCGCCGGTGTCGTGCGCCGCGTGCGCGCTGGCGTGCGCCTCATCGGCGGGGGTGAGCTTAAGGCCAAGCTGAACCTCACCCTCACCGGCGCGTCCGGCCCCGCAAAGGCCGCAGTGGAGGCCGCGGGCGGGAGCGTCACCCTGTTGAACAAAACCCCCGCCCCCGTGAAAAACCCGGGACGCGAGAAGCGTGCGGGCACCACACCGCCGAAGGGCAGTGCGAGCACCCAGTAGCCCGATCTGACTTTCACCGGTGTGACGCCTCGGGTATATATAGAGGGATGGACCCACAGAACCTCACCATCGGCATCCTGGGCGCGGGGGCCTGGGGCACGGCCCTGGCCCAGCTCTACGCCAGCGCGCGTCGCAAGGTGATCCTCTGGGCCTGCGACCCGGAGCAGGCCGATATCATAGCCCGCGAGCGGGAAAACACCCTGCGCCTTCCGGGCGTCCTGCTCCACGAGGGCGTGCAGGCAACCGCAGACCTAGCCGAGACGGTGGCCCGCGCAGACATCCTCGTTCTCGCCGCCCCAGCCCAAGCTACGCGGGACCTTCTGACCAAAATCGGCCCCACAGACACCCCCCTCATCCTGGCCGCAAAGGGCATAGAGCGGGACACGGGCGTCCTCCTCCCGGCCATCGCCGCAGAAATCTGCCCCGCCGCGCCGGTCGCCGTGCTGTCCGGACCCAGCTTCGCGGGGGAGGTCGCACGCGGTCTGCCCACCGCCGTGGTCTTGGCCTGCGCAGACCCGAACGCCGGCCCGCGACTCCAGGCCGCCCTGGCCGCCTCTGCCTTCCGCCCATACCTGTCCACAGACGTGATGGGCGTGGCCCTGGCCGGCGCACTGAAGAACGTCGTGGCCATCGCCTGCGGCGTCGTGGCCGGGCGTGACCTAGGCGAGAGCGCGCGCGCTGCCCTCCTCACCCGCGGCCTGGCGGAGATGGCCCGCCTGGCCGCTGCCTGCGGGGGAGACCCAGCCACCCCCATGGGCCTCGCGGGCGTGGGGGACCTCGTGCTCACAGCCTCCTCCCTCCAATCGCGCAACTTCTCCCTGGGTTACGCTCTGGGCGAGGGGCATGCCGCCGCAGACGTTCTGGAGGGCCGCGCCGCCGTGACGGAGGGTGCACACGCTGCCGGAGCAGCCCTGACGCTTGCGCATAGGCACGGTGTGGACATGCCCATCGCAGCGGCGGTGGAGGCTCTTATCGCCGGGCGACTGGACGTAAAGGAGGCCATGGATGCACTGCTTGCCCGACCCTTGCGGGGGGAGTGATGGAGCGCGTTGTCCTGGCCACGCACAACCCGGGCAAGGCGTCAGAGATGGCCGCGCTGCTGGCCCCATACGGCGTGGCGTGCGTGTCTGCGGGGGAGCTGGGCCTACCTGAACCGGAGGAGACAGAAACAAGCTTCGCCGGGAACGCGCGGCTAAAGGCCCTGGCGGCCGCGCGGAAGAGCGGCCTGCCCGCCCTCGCGGACGACAGCGGCCTGTGCGTGGCGGCGCTTGGCGGCGCGCCGGGCGTACACTCCGCGCGCTGGGCCGAGACGTCCGCGGGGCGAGACTTCGCCCACGCCATGCGCCGGCTGGAGAAGGCTCTCATCAGCCAGACAGACCGCGCCGCCGCGTTCATCTGTGCTCTGGCTCTGGCCTGGCCCGACGGGCGGTGCCGGGTGTTTGAGGGGCGCGTAGATGGCACCCTGACGTTTCCTCCGCGCGGGGAGCAGGGCTTCGGCTATGACCCCATCTTCGTGCCCGTCGGGGACACCCGCACCTTCGCCGAAATGGGGCCCGCCGAGAAGGACACCATCAGCCACCGCGCACGCGCGTTCGCAGCCCTGGCAGCTTCAGAGCTGCGCCAAGACGGGTCATAGTGCGTCATTCCGTATCACCGCAAAACGCGGCGCGCTCTGGCCCTGCCTCTGACACAAGGGTGACACGCCAGGGGAAGGCCGCCGCGATGGGGGCGAAGTGGTACAGTGTAGCGTTTCGGATTCCTGCTATTTCAATGCTATAGAGAGCACCCAGGGCGCGAAAGACCCCGCCGTGGCTGACCACAAGTGGTGTGTCAAACTGTGTCAGAACTGCGCCAAGCGCCGCGCGCACACGATAGCCAAAATCCGCGTGGGACTCCCCGCCGGGGGGCGTGGCACCGCTGGCCCACAGGGGGCGGAACGCGTCATAGGCCATGCCCTCCCACGCGCCCACGCGGTGCTCGCGCAGGTCCTCCACGGGGTGTAGGGCCAGGCCAAGCGCGGCGGCCAGGGGCGCGGCCGTGTCCCGCGCACGGATCATGGGGGAGTGCACGACCGCCCCCGGTCGGGGCTCCAGACCCCGCAGGAGCGCCGCCGCGGCCGCAGCCTGGGCCCGCCCCTCGTCCGTCAGGGGCGCGTCCAGCCCCCCGCCCGCCGCGCACTTCTGGGCGTTGGCCGTGCTCTGCCCGTGGCGGATGAGGTAGAAGGCTTTAGGTGGTAGGTGCATAGCGCTACCCCACCACCAGGGGGGCGGTCAGGCGGCGCAGGGCGGCCAGGACGCTGCGCCCCGCGAGGGCGCTCGTTTTGGGGTTCGCGGGGTCGGGCTGCCCCTCCACCCGGGCCGTCACGACCGAAAACGCGCTCTCCACCCGGATCTCGTGCGTGTTGCCGGTGGCCGCCGGGTCCGCCCAGACCTCTACCTCCACCGCCTCCGGCGGCAGACCAGAGGCCAGGGTCAGAGTAGCAGCCACGTTCACGTTCGCAGGGTAAGCGCGCGCAGCCCCCAGCGCATTGCCCGCAAATATACGCGTTTTGTCCACAATATCTGCCCGGCCAAAGCCCGCCGGGGGCTTGGTGGAGGCAAGACGCGCGCCGGTCACCGCCCCCGCAGAGGCCAGGGCGCGCACCGCGTCCATCCCGGCCAGGGCCCCGCTAGGGACAAAGATGCGGGCACGCGAATCTCTGTGCGCCTCTAATATTTCCGGATACAGCAAGAGCGCTGCACTCGTGATGACCACCATGTCTGTACCGGCGGGCAGGCAGGCGGCCGCCAAGTCTGGCACCGCTGCGGCGGGCAGGCACTCACACACCAGGTCGCAGGCCAAGGCTAGAGCACAGAAATCCACCTTTGGTACATCAAAAGGGTTTTCTGCGCAGACCTCCGCCACGGCGGCCAGGCGCATGCCGGGCAACTCCCCCGACGCCAGACCCCCCGCCACTACCCGGCCCATAGCACCCAGGCCCGCTACGCCTACATTCCACACCTTTCCCATGATGCCAGAGCATAGCACACGCCCTCATCACCCGTAAAACGCCTGTGCGGTGTGAAGGGCAGCGTAGGCAGAGCCGGTGTGCGCAAGGAGGTCCACGTGCGTGCCCTCCTCCACCACGCGGCCCCGGTCCATAACCAGGATACGGTCTGCAGCGCGAACAGTGGACAGGCGGTGCGCGACTGTGATGCACGTCCGCCCGGACATCAGGGCCTCCAGCGCGGCCTGGATGTGGCCTTCAGAGACCGAGTCCAGGCTGGAGGTCGCCTCGTCCAGGATCAAAATGCGGCAGTCGGCCAAAATGGCTCGCGCGATGGCCACGCGCTGGCGTTCTCCGCCCGACAGCTTGACCCCGCGCTCCCCCACCAGGGTGGCATAGCCCTGGGGCAGGCGCTCTATGAAAGCGTGCGCGTGGGCCTTCTTGGCTGCCTCCACGACCTGCGCACGGGAAGCACCGGGGCGGCCATAGGCGATGTTCGCCGCTATGCTCCGGTGGAACAGCGCGGGCTCCTGCGGCACCAGAGCGATGGCCGCACGCAGCGAGGCCTGCGTTACGTCGCGCACGTCCTGACTGTCTATGCGCACCGCGCCTCCGTTTACGTCATACAGGCGCTGTATCAGCTTAATGAGCGTCGTCTTGCCCGAGCCGGAGCGGCCCACGAGGGCCACCTTCTCCCCTGGGCGTATAGCCAGGTCCAGACCATCGAACAGCGGTTCGCGCCCCTCTAGGTATCCAAAGCGCACGCACTCCAGCCGTATCTCACCGGCTCCGGGGCGGAAGGGCACAGCACCGGGCGCGTCGGCCATGAGCTCCGCCCGGCGGTGGAAGGCCACGATGTCGGCCATTTCTGAGACGGCCTTTTGGAGGTCCGCTATGTTTTGCCCGATGTGCCAGATGCGCGCGGCGATCATGAAGAATGCCGTGAGCACCAGGGCGATGTCCCCCGGCGTGGCCTGCCCCCGCCACCACAGCCACAGGGTGATGGCGAACATGCCGCCGATCATGGTCTCGCGCACCATGGCGGTGGCGAACTGCCACGCGTCGTTGGTGTTCCAGGCCTTTTGCGCCCGCAGGTGCCACGCCCGCGCCAGGCGGTCATAGCGCGCCTCCTCCCGCGCCTCGGTGCCAAAGGCCTTGACGATGGCGTTGCCCGTAACCACGTCGGCCAGGCGCGCGCCCAGGCGGGTGTCGCCCGCCGCCGACGCGTCGTGCAGGGGGCGCGTGATGCGCACCGTGATCCACACGTTCAAAGTGATGTAGACCGCGCACATGGCCGCGGTGAACACGCCCACCGGGGGCATGAGGACGATCAGCATCCCACTCACCCCCACCATGGCCACGGCCGCGGGCAAAATCCCGAGGAACAGGTTGTCCGAGAGCATATCAAACGCCCACGCACCCCGGGTGATCTTGCGCACCGTGGCGCCGGCGAAGGCGTCGGCGTGCCACTGGGTGGAAAAGCCGTGCACCGTGCGCAGCATGTCGCGCTGAATGAGGGCGATGTTCTTGGCCTGGTAGCGGCCAAAGAGGATAAAGCTGCCCTTGTGCAGGACATGGTAGACCACCCCCAGGCCCAGGATCACGGCCAGGTTGCCCACCGCGGCGCGCAGGGCCTGTGCGTCGCCCGGGGCGCCGCTGGCCAGGGCGTCCACCAGGCCGCCGGTGAACAGGGGCCACACGGCGTCCACCGCCGTCGCGGCGACCATCATGGCCAGGCTCGTGGCTATAAGGCCCGGCCTGCGGGCCCAATAGCGCCAAGCAAAGGCCAGGGCGTCGCGGTAGGTGGCGGTGTCTTTTGTGTCTTTAGTCATGGTCTTACGGCTCCGATTCGTGGGATCGGGCGGGCCATAGTCGTTTTTGGTGAAATGGCCGCCCGGCATTGTGGTGGAGGGGGGCGGCTGAGAGGGCCCTTAGGACAGGCCCCCGAAGCGCCCAGGGATGATAAACCCCTCCGGAAAGACGCGGAGGGTTTGCATAAGGGTGGGGCGCTGCGCGGTCATCGTGGGGCCACTATAGAAAAACGCCCCCGCGCGATCAAGTCCCGCCTCGCAGCATTGCGGCGTTTATGCTACACATGCCCAATCTATGGAGGCGTGGGAAGATCAAGCCATAATCCTCTCGGCCCGCCCGTACGGGGAGGGAGCCGTAGCGCATGTCTTGACGGCGCACCGGGGCAAGCGGGCGGGCTATGTATACGGCTCTAGAGCGGCGCTGGAGCCTGGGACGCTGGCCGCCGCGCGGTGGCAGGCCCGTGGGGCGGAGTTCCTGGGCACTCTGTCTTTAGAGCCGCTTAAGGCCCATGCGCCCCTTCTGGGGCACGACGCGGCGCGCCTGGCGGCCCTGGCCAGCGCGTGCGCCCTGCTGGACGCGGGCCTGGCCGAGAGAGAGCCAGCGCCCGGCGCGTTTGAGGGCCTTTGCGCCCTGTTGTCCATTATATCGCGCGAGGAAAGTGTGGACCCCTGGCTTCTGTGGCCTGCGGCGTATGTGTTCTGGGAGGTACAACTGCTGGACGCCCTGGGCTTTGCGCTAGATTTGGAGGCCTGCGCGGCGGGCGGGGATGGCCCCCTGACCCACGTCTCGCCACGCACCGGGCGGGCGGTAAGCGCGCAACAGGCAGAGCCGTACGAGGCCAAACTCTTGAAACTTCCAGGCTTTTTGCGTCCCGAGCGCGCGGCCCCCGCCCCCGAAGACATCCTGGGGGGCCTGGCCCTGACAGGCTATTTCCTGGAGCACCGGGCCTTCGCGCAGGACACGCGGGGGCTCCCGGCGGCCCGCGCACGCCTCCTGGCCGCGCTTGGAGGCATGCGTACTTCCGCCTAACGCCACAAAAGGGGCGTCAAGACAGCCGCCCCATCCGCGCCGCCACATCCAGCATCCGGCAGGCAAAAGCCCACTCGTTGTCGTACCACGCGGCCACGCGGGCCAGGGTGCCGCCCACGACCGTCGTGCCGGGCAGGGAGACCACGGCGGACAGGGGGCTATGGGTGAAGTCGCCCGACACCAAAGGCTCGTCCGTCACGCCCAGAACGCCACGCATCGGGCCGTCCGCCGCCTCGGAAAAGACTGCGTTAATGCGTTCTGCCGTCGCTGGGGTCTGCAGAACGAACTTTACGTCCACAAGAGATACACACGGCGTGGGCACCCGTATCGCCACCCCGTCCAGGCGGCCCGCCAGGGCAGGCAGAACTTGCCCCAAGGCCCGGGCCGCGCCGGTGGAGGTGGGCACCATGTTCATACCCGCAGCCCGCGCGCGGTGGAGATCTTTGTGCGTGGCGTCCACCAGGTTCTGATCCCCCGTATAGGCATGTATTGTGGTCATGAATCCGGAGGTTATGCCGAACGCCTCATGCACAACCTTCGCCACAGGGGCCAGGCAATTCGTGGTGCACGAGGCGTTAGAGACAACCTTGTGCTCTGCCTTAAGGTTCGCGTCATTCACTCCGAAAACACAAGTGAAATCTTCCCCCTTAGCAGGGGCGGAGATAAGGACCCGCTTGGCACCGGCGGTGAGGTGTCCTGCTGCTCCGTCACGGGTGTTGAACGCCCCCGTGCATTCCAACACAACGTCAACCCCGGCCCAGTCCAGCGCTGCTGGGTCCCGCCCGTGGGAGAGCGCCACACGCTGACCGTTCATAATCAGGGCGTTATCCGCGCCTTCTACCGCAAAGGGGCAAGGTCCGTGGACGCTGTCATAGCGCAGCAGATGCCGGAGCGTGGACAGAGGTGCGGGCGAATTCACGGCCACCAGGCGGACATCCGTACGGCCCGTCTCAAACGCGGCCCGCGCGGCCAGACGCCCTATGCGCCCGAAGCCGTTTATGGCGATGGTGGTAGGTATAGAGGCCATGGCGACGGCTCTCCTTGGTTGTGTGTGGGTGGCATAATGGGCCAGGGACGCCCAAAAGGGAAGGGCAGCCCTTTGGGAACCCTGCGCAGTGGAGCCACTAGACCTTCTCTACAAAACCCGCATACCCTGCCCTCAGGACATGACATCTCAACGCACCCCTCGCTTCCAAGGCGCGCTGTTCGCTGCGACTCTCGCGCTCGCGGCGGTCTTGGCCTTTTCCGTGCAGCCCATGGTCGGGCGCATGATGCTGCCCCACGTGGGCGGGGCCCCGGCGGGCTGGGTCGTGGCCCTGGCCTTTTTCCAGGCGGCCCTGCTCGCCGGCTATGGCCTGACGCACCTCCTGTCCCGCCTATCGCCCCTGGCGCACGGCCTGGCCCTCTTGGCCTTGCTAGCCCTTGCGGGCGCGGGTCTGCCCGTGGCGTTTGCTACCGCGCCGCTGCAAGAGGGCATAACCCCGTGGGGAGTCTTTGTGGCCCTGGCCCTCTCGGTGGGTGTGCCCTTTGTGGCGCTCTCGGCTCTAGCACCGGGACTCCAAAGGCTCTTCACGGCAGCGGGCGAGGCCGACCCATACCACCTCTACGCGGCCAGCAACGCGGGCAGCGTCCTGGGTCTTTTGGGATATCCCCTCCTGGTTGAGCCATGGGCCGCTTTGCCGCAGCAGGCCTGGGCCTGGGCTCTGGTCTACGGCGCGGTGGGGGGCCTGGTAGCCGCTTGCATAGCGTGGCCCGCGCGGCGCGGCTGGGCCCGCGTTCTGGCGCAGCCAGGGATAGGCTGGACCCTGTTCCACCGGGAGGTCACCTGGCGCCAGCGCGCAGCCTGGTTGGCCCTAGCGGCGGTGCCGGCCAGCCTGATTGCGGGAGTGAGCGCGCACATCACACAAGACGTAGCGGCGGTGCCCATGTTGTGGGTCGTGCCCCTGGCGCTCTATCTGACCACGCACATCCTGGCCTTCGCGCGGAGCGTGCGCCTGCCGCTGGCCGCCCTGGGGTTTTGGCAGCCCTTTGGGGTGGCCCTGCTCCTGCCTTTTGTCATCAAGGGCATGGCGGTGGGGAGTACGGGGCTCCTCCTCCTTTACATCGGCGCGGTGCTGGTAGTGTTCTTTGTCACGGCCCTGGCCCTGCACGGGCGGCTGGTCGCCCTGCGCCCCCCGGCGCGGCACCTGACGGACTTTTACCTCATGCTGGCCCTGGGCGGCGCGCTGGGCGGGGCGTTCAACGCCTTCATCGCACCCCTCATCTTTACCGCCCCAGCCGAATTCCCGGGAGCGCTGCTGCTCTCTGTGTTCCTCATGCCGCGCCACAGGACCGAGCCAAGCCCGAACGTCCGGCGCCTGGCCCTATGGGGGGCGGTGGCGATGGTTGTGTGCGCCCCTGCGCTGCTGGTGGCAGGGGCCCTCGTGCCCACAGTGGAGCCGTACACAGCCCGCGCAGCGTGGGGGGTCTTTGCGGGCGGCGCATGGGTGGCGGCCTTCCGCCCGCGCCTCATGGCTGCGGCGGGCCTCCTGGTGGCCGGTGCGGTGATGCTCCTTCTCACCCCTGCCAGCGCTGTGTTTCAAGCCCGCAACGTCTTTGGCGTCTCCACGGTCTATGACGCCCCCGTACCCGACGTGCCGGGCGCAAAGATGCGGGTCTACAAGCACGGCTCCACCGTCCACGGGATGCAGATACAGCATGCGGGGGCCTACGCCGTGCCCCTGACGTACTACGCCCCGGACGGCCCGCTGGACAGCGCCTTCGCCGCCACGCAGCCTGGCCGGGTCTTGGTCATGGGCCTGGGTGCAGGCTCCACCGCCTGCTACGCTCGGCTGTACCCGGACGCGACCATAGACTTCGTGGACATAGACCCCCTGGTCGTGCGCGTGGCGCGGGAGCACTTCACCTTCCTGGACCTGTGCCCGCCGGGGGACGTCTTCCTGGGCGACGCCCGCCTGGTGGTGGAGGGGATGCCGCCAGGCCCGCGCTACGACCTGATGGTCATAGACACCTTCAGCTCTGACGCCATCCCGGCGCACATCATAACCCTTGAGGCCCTTATGGCCTACCGCGCGCGCATGGCCCCGGACGGGGTAATTCTGGTGCACATCAGCAACCGGTACCTGGACCTGCGCGCCCCCCTGGCCGGCGCGGCGCGGGCCCTGGGCCTTGCCGCCTATGGCATGCACTACACCCCCCCGGAGCGGCACCCCCTGGTCGCGCCCAGCGAATGGGTGGCCCTCACGCCCCCAGGACCCATGGCCCAGCGTCTGGATGCGGCGGGGTGGCTCCCCCTACCGGACAGCGCGGTGGTGTGGAGCGATGCCTACACAGACCTGGTGCGGGTGGTGAAGTTCGGTGCAGACAAAGACTTTGCGCGGCGCAGCGCGGGGCGGCAGGCGCAGATGGAGGCCTTCATCCGCGCGGGCCGGCCCGTCAAGCCCGTGGATTTTGGGCCAGAGGCCCTGCGGGCAGGCTCCGCACCAGAGCCGCAAACTGCTCCCCCCGGTCCTCAAAATCCCGAAACTGATCAAAAGACTGATACGCCGGGGAAAAAAGGACCGTAGCAGGCCCCCCGCCCTCTTGCGCGGCGGCGTGCGCCGCAGACACGGCCGGGGCCAGGGTCTCGCACGCCGTGTAGGGCGCCCCGTGCCGCTCCAGGAACGCGGCCAGGGCCGGGGCCGACGCACCCATGAGAAAGGCATGGCGGACGCGCGGGAGGTAGGGCACGAGGGGCTCCAGATCCACCTCTCGCGCCGCGCCGCCCGCGATCCAGTATATGGTGTCAAACGCGGCCAGGGCCGTGGCCGTGGCAGGGAGATTCGTGCCCTTCGAGTCGTTCACGTAGGCCACGTTCCCAACCCTGCGCACCAAGAACTGCCGGTGCGGCAGGCCCCCCCAAGTCTCCAGCGCCCGCGCCACCCCCTCGCGCGGCAGATCCAGGGCATGAATCACCAGGGCCGCCGCAACCGCCGCGTTCTGCCAGTTGTGCCGCCCCTTCAAGGTGGCGATGGGCTCCAAGCCGGCTATCTCCTGCCCCCCGTCCATCAGGACCCCGTCCGCACGGACCCACACGCCCTCCACCGCCCGCTCCACAGACACCGGCACCACCCGCCGATTCGCGGCTACCCTGCGTGCAAACGCGGCGCTCTCGGCCCCGTCCACGCCTATAACCGCCAGGCCCGGCCCCCGGAACAGGCGCTCCTTCGCGGCAATATAGGCCGCAAAGCTCCCATGCCGGGCCAGGTGGTCCGGCTCCAGATTCGTCAGGGCCGCCGCGTCCGGGGCGAATCGCGTGCACAGGTCCGCCTGAAAGGACGAGACCTCCAGGACAAACGCGTCCCTGGGCGCGTCCAGGTCCAGCACGGGCGCGCCGATGTTCCCCCCCAGGGCCACGTCCGCCCCGCAGGCCCGCGCGATGTGGGCGGTGAGCGCGGCCGTGGTGGACTTCCCGTTTGTGCCCGTGATGGCAACGATCTTCTGGGCAAGGCCGAGCCGCCCCAAAATCTCTATGTCCCCCAGAACCTCCACCCCCGCCGCGCGCGCCGCCATGGCCACGGGGTGGTCTAGCGGCACGCCGGGGGAGAGCACCAGGGCCCCGCACGCGCCGACGCCCGCGAGGTCCCTTACATAGGCCGCGCCCACCGACTCGCGCGCCTTCGCGGCATCATCCCAGGCCCAGACGCGCGCGCCCGCTGCGACCAAGGCCCGGACGGCGGTCCGGCCCGAGCGGCCAAGGCCCAGAACAGCCACAGGTGCGCCGTTCAGGGTGCGCACAAAGGGGGCGAGGTTCAGCATGGGGAGATCATAGCACACGCGCGCCGGCATGACCTGTTGCACAAATGCCACGCGCGCCGGAAAATTGTTGTAGCCGCGCCGCGCACCCCGTTGACGCGCACGGGAACTGGGGGTCTAATGCCCGTGTTCCCTGGGATTCCGGGGGACGTTTGTTAGTACCTTTCTTTTCAACACTTCTTACGGAGACCAATCCCATGAAAAAAATCCTTCTCAGCACGGCCGCTGTGGCCGTCCTGGCTCTCGCCGCCCCGGCACACGCCGAGGAAGGCGGGGTCCAGCTGGAGCTGGGTGGCTATTTCAAAGGCTACCTCGGCTACCTTGACCAAAGCAAAGTCAAAGACACAGACCCGGGCACAGCCGGCAATCAAGCCGGTTACGAAGTCCGCGACATTGACTGGCTGCAAGACAGCGAAATCCATGTCGGCGGCGAGACCACCCTGGACAACAACCTGACCATCGGGGCGCACTTTGAAGCCGACGTCGACAACGGCGATGGTAACATCGAGGAATCCTACCTCTACTTCTCCTCCGAGAACTGGGGCCGCGTGAACCTCGGTAATGAAGATGGTGCTGCGTTCCTGCTGCAGGTCGCCGCGCCCTCCGCCGATGAGAACTACGACGGCGTGCGTCAGTACATTTCGCCGTTTAACTACGACACCTCTGTGGTCGGTGACGTTGCCCTTGCAGAAGCCATGGCGAACGGTCTGGACTACGCCCAGGACCCCACCGGCTACAGCCAAAAGGTCACCTACCTCTCGCCCAAGTTCGGCATGCACGAGGACCACGGGCTGCAAGTGGGTCTGTCCTATACGCCCACCCTGAACGACTCTGCCACTAACGCTGGCTTTGGGTTCGGCACAGACAAAGTGGCCGGTGCATACGGCTCTGCCTATGAGGCCGCTCTGCGGTATGATGGGGCGTTCCAAAACGTGGGCGTCATCGTCGGCGGTGGCTACTCCAGGGTTGATCTGCAGGAAAAAGACACTGTGGGGGAGCTGGATGATCGGGACGTGTGGAACGTTGGCCTGAATCTCAAATACGCAGCCTTCAGCCTTGGCGGCGCTTACCTAGAAGACAACCAAGGCAAAAAGACAAATGGTGACGAGACAACTTGGGTTGTCGGTGCGGACTACACCACCGGCCCCTTCAAGTTCGGCCTGTCCTATCTTAATCAGTCTGAGAAAGTGTCTGCTGGCGGCGATCTAGACACCGACCGCTACACGGGCGGTGTGGTCTACCAATACGCCCCGGGGATGACCTTCCGCGGTTCCCTGAGCTATGTGGACCACACAGTCCCCGCTACCTTGGGAGAAGACTTGGACGGCATGACCCTCCTCCTGGGTACGCAAGTCAACTTCTAAGCTGGCTTGACGACCAAAACTGGGGCGCGGCCTGGGGGGAACCTGGGCCGCGCCTTTTGTTTTGACCTTTTGGGCGAAAGGCGCTATTCCGGGGCCCCAAGCACAAGGAGAGCCCGCCATGCCCGCCACAGCCATAGCGCAACCCGCCCACGCCCCGCGCTTTGTCTACGCCTTCGGCGGCCCCCGCACGGACGGCGACGCCACGATGCGCAACCTCCTGGGCGGCAAGGGCGCGAACCTGGCCGAGATGGCCCGCCTGGGCCTGCCCGTCCCCCCCGGCTTCACCCTGACCACCGAGGTCTGCACCGCGTTCTACGCGGGCAACCGCGCGTACCCCGACGGCCTGCAGGACGAGGTCGCCGCCGCGCTGGCCGCCCTTGAGTCCGCCATGGGCGCGCGATTCGGCGACGCCGCAAACCCCCTTTTGGTCTCCGTCCGCTCCGGCGCGCGCGCGTCCATGCCCGGCATGATGGACACCGTCTTGAACCTCGGCCTCACCGACGCGACGGCTGAGGGCCTGGCGCAGCGCTCCGGCGACGCCCGATTCGCCTGGGACTCCTACCGCCGCTTCATCCAGATGTACGGGAACGTCGTCATGGGCGTGCCGCACCACGCGTTTGAGGACATCCTGGACGGGTACAAGCGCCACGCCCGCATCAGCCAGGACACCGCCATCACCGCCCAGGCGTGGCAGGACATCATCCGCGATTACAAGGACCTGGTGCAGCGGGAAGCTGGGCGGCCCTTCCCCCAGGACCCGCATGAGCAGCTCTGGGGTGCCATCGGTGCAGTGTTTGACAGCTGGATGACCCCGCGCGCCGTGACATACCGCCGCCTGCACGACATCCCGGCCGCGTGGGGCACCGCCGTGAACGTCCAGGCCATGGTCTTTGGGAACATGGGGGACGACTCCGCGACCGGCGTGGCCTTCACCCGCGACCCCTCCACGGGCGAGAACGTGTTCTACGGCGAATATCTCATCAACGCGCAGGGGGAGGACGTTGTGGCTGGCATCCGCACGCCCGAACCCATAGACGCCATGGGCGAGACACTGCCGGAGGTCTACGCCCAGCTGTGCGTCGTGCGGGAGCAGCTGGAGCGCCACTTCCGCGACGTGCAGGACCTGGAGTTCACGGTGCAACAGGGCCGCCTGTTTTTGCTGCAAACCCGCACCGGCAAGCGCTCCGCCCGCGCCGCGGTGCGCATCGCAGTGGACATGGCTGGCGAGGGCCTTATCACGCGGGAGGAGGCCGTGCTGCGCGTGGACCCCGCGAGCCTGGACCAGCTGCTGCACCCCACGCTAGACCCCGCCGCGCCACGGGACGTGGTGACCAGGGGCCTGCCCGCCTCCCCAGGCGCGGCGTGCGGGGCCATCGTGTTCACCTCCGAGGCCGCCCAAGACCGGCATGCAGAGGGTCTAGACGTCATCCTCTGCCGGCAGGAGACCTCCCCCGAAGACATCCACGGGATGCACGCCGCCGTGGGCATTGTAACAGCGCGGGGAGGCATGACCTCCCACGCCGCCGTTGTCGCCCGGGGGATGGGCAAGCCCTGCGTCGCGGGGGCCGGGGCTCTGCATATAGACTACGCCCAACGCAGCATAACTGTGGGCCCCCGCACGCTGCGGGAGGGGGACACCATCACCATTGACGGTTCCACGGGGGAGATTTTCGCGGGAGCCATACCCACGGTGCAGCCGGACTTGTCGGAGTCATTCCGCACCCTTATGTCCTGGGGCGATGCCGCACGGCGCCTGGCCGTGCGCACCAACGCCGAAACGCCAGAGGACGTGCAGACGGCCCGCGATTTCGGGGCACAGGGGATAGGCCTGGCACGGACGGAACACATGTTTTTTGACCCTGAGCGCATCCAGGCCGTGCGAGAGATGATCTTCGCGGAGAGCGCCCAGGGGCGCGCGGACGCCCTAGGCCGCCTCCTGCCCGCGCAGCGGACGGACTTTGTGGCCATATTCTCCATCATGGAAGGCCTGCCCGTCACCATACGCCTTCTGGACCCCCCGCTGCACGAGTTTTTGCCCCACGCGCCGGACGACATCGCCGCGTTTGCAGCCGCGGTGCACCTGCCGGAGGAGACCGTGCACAAACGCCTAGCCGCGCTGCACGAAGCCAACCCCATGCTTGGCCACCGGGGGTGCCGCCTGGGCATTACCTGCCCGGAAATATACGAAATGCAGGTTCGCGCCGTCCTGGAAGCAGCGCTGGAAGTGCCAGGTACGCAACCAGAGATTATGATTCCCCTCATTTCCTCCCGCGCGGAGATGGAGCACATGCGGGCCTTGGTGGAGCGGGTGGCCGAAGCGGTCTTCACCGAGAAACGTAAACGGATAGAGTTCCTCATCGGCACTATGATAGAGTTGCCTCGGGCCGCACTCCGCGCTGGAGAAGTCGCCGAAGGGGCAGAGTTCTTCAGCTTTGGCACCAACGACCTGACCCAGACCACCTTTGGGATGAGCCGGGACGACGCGGCGTCTTTCCTGCCGGCCTATATGGAGGGCAACCTTCTGGAGCGGGACCCGTTTGCCTCTCTGGACGTGGACGGTGTGGGAGAGCTGGTCCGCCTAGCCGCCGAGAGGGGTCGCAGCACCCGCCCCGGCCTGAAGCTGGGGATTTGCGGAGAGCATGGCGGAGACCCCGCGACCATCGCATTCTGTGAGGCTGTGGGCCTGGACTACGTCTCGTGCTCTCCCTATCGCGTGCCCATCGCACGTCTGGCTGCCGCGCAGGCCGCCCTGCGGGCGGAACAGCACAAACGCGGGTAAGTGTGCCGTTTGGGTGTGTCTCGTGATAAATGGCCGTCTATGACACAAAGCCACACCCCCACTTTGGCAAAATCTCCAGGGAGTCACGGCCCCCCCACATTGCGGTCAGGGCGGGAGTGCGGTACGCTGCGCCTTGCGAAACCGTGAGGAGGGCCCGTGCGATGACCGACACCGAAACTGGAGAGCGCTTGACCGCTGCCGGAGCGACCTGCGTTAAGGCTTGGAAGGCCTGGACTGCGGACCCGCGCGACGAGGGAAAGCGGGGCGCACTGGCCGAGGCGGCGCATGAGCTGCGCCGGGCTCTGGCGCGGCTAGAGATAGACATGGCCAAAAGCGAGCGTGCGGGCGCGACGCAAAAACCCCTGCCCATACCGGAACACAAGGCCGGACGGCGGGACGGCTCTGCACCGCGCCACGCCGCACCTGAAGGAAATGCGGGCGAGGATGTGCCTCAGCCGCCCCCGCGCCGGGGCATGCGCCGCCGCCTCACCCCGCAGGAGTAAGTGGTCCTCTGCCCCATTACGACCTCCTTGCCCGGCCGCAGGAGCGCCAGCGGGACTGGCACGCCAGGGCGTGGCGCGTGCGGGTAACGCGCATAGCCCTCCCGGCCTTGGCCTTGGCCCTTCTCGCCACCCTTGTGCTCTGGAACCAGGGAAAGACTCCCTACTCCCCGCCGCCCGTGGCGGAGGTCCTCCCGGCGGACAAGGCCTGGGACAACACCCTCTTTGACCCGCGCTACGAAAGCCGGGACGCAAAGGGACGGCCCTACGTCGTGACAGCCGATCGCGCCCTACAGGACGCGGGTAAGGACGCGCCCGTCCTTCTAGAGGCTCCCCAGGCACGCCTTACCCTGCCAGACGGGCGGGAGGTCACAGCGGCAGCGAGCCTGGGCCGTTATGACGCAAGCTCGGAAACTCTGGATCTCCTGCAGGGCGTCACCTTGTACCTAGACGACCATGCGCTGCAGACGTCTGTCCTGACCCTGGACCTGGTCACACAGGCCGCGCATGGGGCAGAACCTGTGGATGTGGCGGGCCCCACACTCACCCTCACGGCCACAGGCCTGGACGGGGTCTTGGGTACAGAGGTTCTGACGTTTGCAGGGCCCGGGCGCTTGCTCCTGACCCCAAAGGACGGTGCACATGTGGTCGTGACAGCAAAAGACTCCATATCTTGGAACAGGAAAGAACAACGCTTTGTCGCCACCGGTGACGCGACTGCAGCGCAGGACAAGGCCCGCGTGGCAGCAAATGTTTTGGAAGCCCTGTATGAATCCAAGCAAGGTAAGGGCCTTGTCCTCATGGCCCTGGAGGCCCGGGGGCTCGTAGTGGCGACCTTCGGCGACGCGCAGGCCCAAGGTGCCGCCGGACACTACAACGTAAGGTCTGGACGCGCGCGGATGTCCGGTCCAGGCCTGAGGGCGATATTCCCAGAGGGACAGACACTCACCGCCAGAGATGCCTTTGCCTATGACACACAGCGGGGAGTTTTTGTCGCTGAGGGGCAGGCCCGCCTGACCCACACGGCGGACTCTTGGGTCACCGCGCCCCGGATGACCGCCCACCTGGCACCCGACGCGGGCGGGAAGATGGCTATACGCACCCTGGAGGCCGAAGGGGGCGTAGTCGCGGTGCAGGGAGGCGCACGGGTGACAGGCCCGCGTGCACGGGTGGACCCGGTCACGGGCACGGCCACTATCCTGGGCGGGCGGACCCGTGCGGTGCTCTATCCGGAAGAAGAGGCCTTGACGCCCCCACGGTGACCGCCATCCAGCAGGACCTCAATGTCCTCGTGCGTTAGGTGGCCAGGAACCACCACCACCGGGACGCGGAGCTGCGCCATGCCCCGCCCCGTAAAGTGCGCGACGAGAGGGGCGACCTCCGCACCTTGTGCGTGCCCGGCCAGGATGAGCAGAACAATGGCCGGGTCCGCGTTGAGTGCAGCCCGGACTGCCTCACACGGGGTACCGCGCTCTATGTATAAGATGGGTGGCTCTGCCAAGGGGCACACATCCTGCGCCCGGGTGGCTGCCCCACCCAGAATGCGCTCGGCTTCGGCCCTGGCTTCCGCTTCGGCCCTGGCCTCTACCCCGCCCCAGTGCTGGAAATCCAAAGGCGGCAAAACCTTCAGGAGTCCGAGCCGCGTCCCAGTCCGCCCTTGGGTCAGACACGCCGCATAGGCCAGGGCTGCCTGGAACTCCGGCGTCTCGTCCACCACCACCAAGAAGATTCTGCCTTGCACGTCCTCGCCCATCGCCGTGGTCCTTTCCGTCTTTTAGCGCCTATCGCCGTATACTGATCACGCTCATCCCCCAGCCCGCAAGCGTGGCCATTATAACGCAAATGAGGCCATAGGCCCAGGGCTGCTCCCGCGAAAAGGTCCGCGCCATGCCTGCAAGACCCATGTGGTCGAGGGTGAAGGCATCCTGGAACTCTCCCAGCTTCTGCCCGTCCCGGCGGAGCACTGCGCGCACAGCGTATCGCCCCACAGGAGCGTCGGGGGGAAGCGCAAAGCGCACAACAAAGGTGTCCGCAGACAGGTATGTAAGTCGAATAGGCCCCTCAGGCAGGAGGCCGCGCTCCCGCTTGTATCGGATGAGAGCGTCGCGAAAAGCCCTGTCCTCTGGACTTTCGGGGGGGATCAGAATGGCGTCAGTCCCGACCCAGTGGTTTTGCTCCCGCGCTCCGGGTGACAGTGCGTAGGCATAAAATTGGGGGAAGGCCTTAAAGGTCCGAGAGTCTGTGTTCGCCCAAACGCCCAAGACTCTGGACTTGCGGCGCACAATGGTTGTCCGTTGGGGGCCGATAATCTCCACGGCGATCTCCCCGGGGGCGTGCTTGACGCCAAAAATAGTAATCTCTCCGCCCTTGAAGCCGGTATCCACGCGCACGTGATTCGTCGAGACCGCAATGAGTAAGGCCCCCTCACCCTCCGTAGCCGCCGTGGCAGCCGTCCCCATCGGCAGGAAAAGCAGGACCAAGAGCACAAGGAAACAGCGCCACATGACCTACACCCCCCGCACAGCAACGGAGAACGGGTCCGTCGGACCAATAAACATGTCGCGCCCCATGGCCACCGCCACAGCCAGAATGAGCATGGCCAGGCACACCCTGGCCGTGGCACCGGTGACGAGCCGGGAGGCGCCAACCCCTATGCGCGTGCCCAGAATCCCTCCCGAGACAAGGAGAGCGGCCAGGACAATGTCCACCGTCCCGTTCGCTGTAGCGTGGAGGACCGTGGCAAGCCCCGAAGTCACCGCGATCTGGAGCAGACTGGTCCCCGCGACAAGGAGAGTGGGCATCCCCAGGATGTAGATCATCGCCGGAACTAGCAAGAATCCGCCCCCAATCCCCATGATGGATACGAGTAAACCGCCGACAAAGCCGATCCCGCCAGGGACCAAAGCACTGATGGCCAAGCGGGAACGGGGGAAGTGCATCCGCCAGGGCAGGCGGTGGAAGCGAGGGCGGCAGTTGTCACCCCAGGCCTGAGCCAGGGGCGAGCGGGGGCGGGCCAGAGACATAGCGCTCTCCAAGAGCATCGCGCCCCCCACGCCGCCCAGGAACAGGATGTACAAAATGCCTAGGGCCAGGTCTATTTGACCAAAATATTGGAGCATGCGGAAGATGCCTATGCCCACCACAGTTCCCAGAAGGCCGCCCCCGAGCATCACAAGGCCCATCCGCGTGTCCACGTTGCCCCGGCGGAGGTGGACCAAAGTGCCCGTCAGGGAGGAGGCCACAAGCTGGCACGACTGAGTCCCCACGGCCACGGCAGGCGGGAGGCCCAGGAAAATGAGCAAAGGCGTGGTCAGGAAGCCGCCGCCCACGCCGAATATCCCAGACAAGAAGCCCACCACGCCCCCCAGGGCGATGATCTCCACCGCCGACACACTCATCTCCGCAATGGGCAGGTGGATCAGCATGGCGGCGGGCCGGGCGCGTGCGAAAAACAGGACAAAACCGCTGTGACCCTAGCCTCCTTACACGCCGAGCGCAAGCAACATGAAGGGGGCGGCCTCAGGCGGGTGCAGCCAAATCCTGCGCGCCCATCACGCGCGCGTCCACACCGGCCCGCGCGGCCACCCGCCTGGCCGCCACGGTCACCTGGTGGCTGTGATGAGTCCTGAGGTTAGGCGGACTTTTCGTCGTTTCTCTTGCTGGAGGACGTTACAAAGTCCCCAAAGCGGCGGGTAAACTTGTCCATCTGCCCGCGCTCCACAACCCGCGCCACGCCGCCCTGCCATGCCGGGTGCGTGAGGGGGTCTACGTCCAGCTTCAAGGTCGCCCCAGGCTCCCCATACGTAGAGCGGGTCTGGTAGATCGTGCCGTCGGTCATCACAACAGTGATTTCGTGGTAGTCAGGGTGCGTGTCTGCCTTCATGGTCTTGTTCCCTCCCGCGTGTCGGCCCGGCTTCCCCCGGGGTGACAACCCATATAGTGTTGTGCGCCGTGATGCAAGGCCAAACTCTGCACGCCCTCGCCCGCCTCGCCCGCCTGGACAAGCCCACGGGCACCTGGCTCGCCCTACTGCCTGCGTGGTGGTGCCTGTTCGCCGCCGCGCCCTGCCCCACCTGCCCACGCACGCTGGGGAGCGCGGCCCTCTTCGCCATAGGTGCCGTAGCCGTCCGGGGCGCGGGCTGCGCCGTCAACGACGCCTGGGACAGAGACATAGACCGTCGCGTGTCCCGCACCGCAGACCGCCCTGTGGCACGTGGGGCGCTGTCCGTCCCCGCCGCTCTGGCCCTCGCGGGAGGCCTGGGCCTGGTGGGCGCGCTGGTGCTGGCGCAGTTCAACGCCCTCACCATTGCCATCGGCCTGGCCGCCGTGCCCCTCATCGCCCTCTACCCCCTGGCCAAGCGCGTCACCTGGTGGCCGCAGGTCGTGCTCGCCGCCGTGTTCAACCTGGGGGCCCTCATGGGCTGGGCCGCCAGCACGGGCACCCTCGCGCCCCCGGCGTTCGCCCTGTACACCGCCGCCGCGTGCTGGACGCTTGGCTATGACACCATCTACGCCCGGCAGGACGCGGCGGACGACGCGCGCGCCGGGGTCAAGTCCTCCGCCCGCGCGCTGGGGCGCTGGGCCAGGCCCTTCGTGGGCGCGTGCTACGCCCTGACCCTCGCCTTCGTGGCCCTTTCGGGCGTGCACCCCCTGTGGCTCGTGCCCGCAGGGGCGCACCTCGCGTGGCAGGTGTTGTCCTGGCGGAACCCAGGGGCCCTGTTCGCGGCCAACCGCGACGCGGGGCTCTTGATCCTGTGGGCCGTGGTCATGGGCCGGTTTGTCGTCGCGCCGGGGTAGGGGCCTGGCTGTCGCAGAATGCGGGAGGCTTGGCTTACGCTTTCTCAGAGGTAGGGCCGGGTTTGCCCTCATTTTCCCTATCAGCACCCTCTTGTTCTGCAAGCGCGGCCTGTCTGCATTGTCTAAGCGTATCTGGAAATTTTACTGCCATTGTTCTCAGGGAACGTATGCACATTCCCAGAAAAGCATTCAATGAATCTCTATCAAAGGTCGGTCCATTTATAGATGAAATTCTTGTATTTAGCATTAGCAATTTTGAAATATACTCTTCTATTAAAGAAGGGATGCTATTTATTTGTTCATCTGTCAGGGCTGCCACAGATTGGGAGACCTTTCTTTGGTCCATATTTTTTTCTCTATCAAAGAATAGATCCTGGATCAATTCTAGTTCATGGCGCTCAAAATCTTCCAAAAGGCCAAGTTTGTCCATATCTTCAATTATGCGATATGCAGATCGCATCTGATCACAAATGAGTTGAAGGCATAAGCGAAAACTGGGAAATGCGCTCTTTGGATGCAAATCAATCCATGCGTCTGTTGGGGTTTCACCATCATCTTGAGGCAGGCAAGCATCCCTAAAAAGGCGCACCGCAGAGCCCTGCCCAGCTCTGGTGGGTTTATCTGCACTCCATTCTGCCATAATCTTTTCCTTTCTCTAAGATTTCCGATACCCATGTGGACATTCCACACAAAAACACCCCAAGTCAACACAAAAAGCGCGCGTCGGGGCCCGCCGGGTGCAGCCACAATGGCGGCACAGCGGTAGCGCGAGGGTGGCTGGGCGGTGGCCGGGCGGTATCACGGTGGCATCACAGCGGTGGCTGGGCGGTATCACGGCGGTGGCGCGACTCGGGCGCTTCCCGGGTTCTAGGGCCCTTCCCAGGATATTGAGTATACAACATTTTCGCGCGGATACGGGGGTGTGTTATGCTGCGGTGCAGCATAGATCTGGGCCCCAGACCCGGCCATTGATCGGCTCCGGGCCAAAACGCGCGGCGGGGCGCGGCTCAGCCCGCGTGCACCTTTTGCAGCGGCGTGGCGGTGATCCCACCGGCGCGCAGGGCCCCGATGGCCCGCACCCCGGCGGACGCGGCGGTCAGGAGGGTGTAGTAGGGGATTTTGTGCATCAGGGCCACGCGGCGGAGGCTGTGCGCGTCGGCCACGGCAGCGGCAGTCTTGGCCGTGGTGTTGATGACCAGGGCCACGTCCCCGTTGATCATGGCGTCCACGATGTGCGGCTGCCCCTCGGCGACCTTGTTTACGCGGGCGACGGAAAGGCCCTGGCCGGCCAGGTGGCGCGCGGTGCCCCCCGTGGCGATGAGGGCGAAGCCCATGGCGGCCAGGTCCCGCGCGATGGGCGTGAGGGCGGCCTTGTCCTCGTCCCGCACGGACAGAAACACCGTCCCCCCCGTGGGCAGGGCCTGCCCGGCACCGATCTGGGCCTTGGCCATGGCGCGGGCCAGGTCTGCGTCCCAGCCCATGACCTCCCCGGTGGAGCGCATTTCGGGCCCCAGCAGGGGCTCCACCCCCGGAAAGCGGTTGAAGGGAAACACCGGGGCCTTGACGGCGTAGTGTGTTGAGCCATTGGCCTCTGTGGGGGCGAGGGTGTGCGCCAGGAGACCCGATAGCGGGGCCCCCGCCATAACCTGCGCGGCGATCTTGGCCACGGGCACACCGGTGGCCTTGGCGACGAAGGGCACAGTCCGCGATGCGCGGGGGTTGACCTCAAGAATATACACCTCCCCCTTGCGCACAGCGAACTGCACGTTCATAAGGCCCCGGACATTCAGGGCCCTGGCCAGTGCTATAGTCTGCGCCCTCAGCGTGTCCACAATGTTCGCGGTCAGGGAGTGCGGGGGCAGGACGCAGGCCGAATCCCCGGAGTGGATTCCAGCTTCCTCAATGTGCTCCATCACCCCCGCAACATAGACGGTTTCGCCATCCGCGACGGCGTCCACGTCCACCTCAATCGCGCTCTTTAGGTACCGGTCCAGGAGGACCGGCGTGCCCTCAGACACCCGCACGGCGCTGCCGATATAGGCCTTGAGGCCCGACATGTCGTGCACGATCTCCATCCCCCGCCCGCCCAGGACGTACGAGGGGCGGATGACAAGGGGGAAGCCGATGCCGCCCGCGATGGTCTCGGCCTCTTCGGCGGAGCGCGCGATGCCGTTGGGCGGCTGCTTGAGGCCCAGGTCGTTCAGGAGGCGCTGGAAGCGCTCCCGGTCCTCTGCTAGGTCTATGGCGTCCGGGGACGTGCCCAGGATCGGCACGCCCTCGGCCTCCAGCGCGCGGGCCAGGCCCAGGGGCGTTTGGCCCCCCAGCTGCACGATGACGCCCCGCAAATTGCCATTGTGGGACTCCGCGTGGACAATCTCCAGCACGTCCTCCGCCGTCAGGGGCTCAAAGTACAGGCGGTCGGCGGTGTCGTAGTCCGTGGAGACGGTCTCCGGGTTGCAGTTGACCATGATGGTCTCAAACCCCGCCGCGCGCAGCGCATAGCACGCGTGCACGCAGCAATAATCAAACTCGATCCCCTGGCCGATGCGGTTCGGCCCGCCGCCCAGGATGATGACCTTCTCTCGGTCGGATGGTGCACACTCGTCAGACTGCAGCATGGGCCCAGGGTGTACACCACGGCGCGGGGCCGTGTCACGGGCCTTGTCCGCCCTGTGGGGCCTCACGCGTACCAGACCTTCTCAATCTCGTACCCACGGGGGCCCTTTGGCGTGTGGACCTTGCCGCCCCCCGCCCGAACCGGTAGTGTGGGGCCACCATGGACGCCCTCACCCTCGCCCTCATCGCCGTCGCCCTTATCGGTGTTGCCCTTTTTGTGTGGGGCCGTATCAGGGCCTCGGTCGTGGCCAAGCTCCTCTCTATGGCCGAAGCCGGAGACGCCAAGGCGCAGTACAACCTGGGCGTGCTGTATCGGGATGGCAAAGGTGTTGGGCAGGACTATGGGGAGGCCGTGTCCTGTTTCCGCATGGCGGCGGTGCAGGGGTTTGCCATGGCACAGCACAATCTGGGCCTGATGTATGCTTTAGGTCAAGGCGTGCCGCAGGACGATGCGCAGGCTCTGGCCTGGACCCGCAAGGCAGCGGAGCAGGGACTGGCCCAGGCACAGCACAGTCTGGGTGGGATGTATCACAATGGCCGGGGCGTGGCGCAGGATTATGGGCAGGCGGTGGCCTGGACCCGCACAGCGGCGGAGCAGGGGTTGGCCGAGGCGCAGAACAATCTGGGCGTGATGTATGACAAGGGCCATGGCGTCGCGCAGGATGATGTGCAGGCGGTGGAATGGTACCGCAAGGCAGCAGGGCAGGGGTATGTCCAGGCGCAGTACAATCTGGGCATGATGTATGGCATGGGCCGTGGCGTACCGCAGGATTATGGGGAGGCCTATGTGTGGCTCTCCCTCGCGGCGGCGCAGGGAGATGAGGATGCGGCAAAGCTACGGTATTTTGCGGCATCAGAACTCACCCCTTCCGCCCTCTCTCGTGCAAAGGCGCGGGCGGCGGCGGAGCGGGCGCGGCTGGGGCGCGGGGCCGCATAGGGGGCCTTACGCGTACCACACCTTTTCAATGGCGTAGGACCGCGCGCCCTTGGGGCTGCGCACCGTCACGCTGTCCCCCTGCCGCTTGCCGATGAGGGCGCGGGCGATCGGCGCGGCGATGGACAGGCGGCCCTTATCTGCGTCCGCCTCGTACGGGCCCACAATCTGATACTCCGCCACCTCCTCCGTCTCCTCGTCCACCAGGGTCACGCGCGCGCCGAATCGCACCACAGTCTCACCCGCGTGGTCCGCCGGGTCCACCACCTGCGCCGCGCCCAGTGCGCCCTCCAGCTCCTTGATGCGCCCCTCAATAAAGCTCTGCTGCTCCTTGGCCGCGTGGTACTCCGCGTTCTCCGAGAGGTCCCCGTGCTCCCGCGCCGTGGCGATGGCCGCGATGACCGCCGGGCGGCGGACGGACTTCAGGTCGGCCAGCTCTGCCGTCAGCGCCGCGTGCCCCGCCGGAGTCATCGGAACTTTGTCCATGTGCGTCCTCCTTCCTTGCAACAAAAAGCCCCGCCGCAGCGGGGCCTGTCTGGCCCCAGAATGCGCGAGCGCAAGAGGCGCTGTCAAGAGAAGTGATGAGTCGCGGCCCCAAAGAGCCCGAGATGCCCTCTGTTTGTGTGGGGTCTTCACAGCGCCCTCAACCGGTCCTAGTCTGCACCCATGAATGCTCCCACGGCAGCGGTGTTGGTCATCGGGAACGAGATTCTCTCGGGCCGGACGCGGGACGTGAACACCACCACGGCGGCGCGGCTGCTCACCGCGCACGGCATCGCTCTGCGCGAGGCGCGGGTGGTCCCGGACGGGCAGGCCGCGATTGTGGAGGCGGTGAACGCGCTCCGCGCCCGCTATACGTACCTGTTCACCTCTGGGGGCATCGGCCCCACGCACGACGACATCACCGCTGCGGCGGTGGCGAAGGCCCTGGGCGCGCCCCTCACGGAGCATCCGGAGGCCGTGGCCCTCATGGCCGCACACTACGGGGACCCGGCGAAGCTGACCCCGGCGCGGCGCAAAATGGCCCTTGTCCCCCGTGGGGCCCGCCTCATCGGCAATGCCCTCACGGGCGCACCGGGTTTTGCTCTTGGCAACGTCTTTGTTATGGCCGGTGTGCCCGCGATCATGGAGGCTATGCTGGCCGCCGCTCTGTCCGAGATCCCCCCAGGGCCGGAGGTCTTCACGGCCACTGTGGACACGACCCAGCCCGAGAGCGCCATCGCCGCCGCGCTAGAAGCCGTGCAGATAGGCCACGCGGGCGTGAACATCGGCTCCTACCCCCACTTTGACGCGCACAGGCGCCGCTCCATGGGCGTACAGGTCGTTATCCGGGGGCGGGACGCTTCTGCCGTTGAGGCCGCCCGCGCCGCCGTGGAGCAGGCCATCACCCAATCCACTGTGTGACTTGTGGGGCCCGGCCCGGATGCCTAAGGTGCGCCACGCATGGCCCGCGCTTTTTCCAGAGCGGACGACTCTCTCCTGGCCCGGTGGTGGTGGACGGTGGACCGCGTCTCCCTCGCGGCCTTTGGGGCCCTGATGCTCCTGGGCCTTATGCTCGTCGCCACAGCTAGCCCAACGGTGGCCGAACGCATTAGCCTACCGCCCTATTATTTCCTATTCCGGCATGCAGTGCTTCTGGGCCCGTGCGCCTTTGCGGTCCTGGGACTCTCAGCGCTCGGGCCCCGGTGGCTCTGTCGCGGAGCGTGCCTCCTCCTCGTGGCCGCGCTCGCAGGCCTGGTGGCCGTTCTGTTCACGGGAGGCGAGGTCAAGGGGGCGCAACGCTGGCTCTCCCTCGCGGGGCAGTCTGTCCAGCCGTCGGAGTTCGCCAAGCCCGCCCTCATCGTTGTGACCGCCTGGGCTGTGACGCGCCCTTATGGGGTGTCCCTGACATGGGGGCGCCGTGCCGCCGTGGGCCTGTGGGCCGTGACCGTCGCGCTCCTCCTCGCGCAGCCGGACCTGGGTAGCAGCGTGCAAATCACCGCTGCCGTGGCTGCCGTGGCGGTCCTCGCGGGTGCCCCCCTGCGCCTGGCGGGCTTTGGCCTCGCGGCGGGCGCGGGTGGCCTCGTGGCGGCGTACCACGCCCTGCCCCACGTGCGCAGTCGTGTGGATCGGTTCTGGGACCCGGCCTCGGGGGACACATACCAGGTGGACCGGTCCTTGGAAGCCCTATCCAGCGGGGGCTTTTTCGGCGTGGGCCCAGGGCACGGCGCAGTGAAGGCCCGCCTGCCAGACGCGCATGCGGACTTCATGCTCGCTGTCGCGGGGGAGGAGATGGGGGCCGTCCTCGTCTGGGCCGTCCTGGCGCTGTTCGCCCTCATTCTCTGGCGGGGGTACGCCCGCCTGGCCGCCGGGCAGGACATGTTCGCCGTTCTCGCGGGCGGGGGCCTCCTGGCCCTCCTGGGGGTGCAGGTGGCCACGCACGCGGGCTCCGCCCTGGCCCTCATCCCCGCGAAGGGGACAACCCTCCCGTTCCTAAGCTACGGCGGCTCTGCCCTCCTGTCCGCCTCCCTCACCGCCGGGGCCATACTCGCCTTTACCCGCATACGAGGGCAGCCCGGCCTGTCCCGCGGGACCCTGACCCCGAGGGGGGCATGGCCTTAGACTAGGCTCAGGACTCAATTATAGCACTTTGCATTAAGGAATATCTCACGCCATGATTCGCGCATGACCTACTCCCTAGACCTCAGAGAGCGCACAAAAAGACGACACTGATCATGGCCCAGAGAGGCAAAGAGTGGCTGGCACCCCTGCTTTTTCGGGGCTCAAACGCGGCCATGACCATAGAGCGCTGAATAGAGAAGGGCCTCCTGCCCCTGCCGCCCTATTCACCGGACCGTAATCCTATCTAGAAAACCTTCGGCACCCTCAAAAAGCGACGCCAGAGCCTGGCGGATCCCGGCGACCTGGAGGCCCTGTTTAGGGATAGCTCTTGATGCAAATTGCTACAGATCTTGCCCTTGCCGCGACCCTTTTCCAGGTCAATTGTGTATTTTGACTTCGATATATCGATCGCGTGCTCGGCGTCCGCTGGCGCAGCGGAAAGGCATACCAGGAAGCGCAGGCAAGCAGCAATACACGGGCCATAGTTCTACTCCCTCTCCCCGATAGGCACAAAGGGCCTGGCCGTGGCCCCGGTGTACACTTGGCGGGGCCGGCCTATGCGTTGGCTCGGCTCCTCCATCATCTCCTTCCACTGCGACACCCAGCCCGTGGTCCGCGCCAGGGCGAACAGGACCGTGAACATGCTGGGCGGGAAGCCCAGGGCCCGCAGGATGATGCCGGAGTAGAAGTCCACGTTGGGGTAGAGTCCGCGCTCCAGGAAGTACGGCTCGGACAGCGCCACGCGCTCCAGCTCTAGCGCAAGGTCCAGGAGCGGGTCCCCGTGCACGCCCAGGTCCTCCAGCACCGCGTGGCACGACGCCTTCAGGACCTCCGCCCGGGGGTCATAGCTTTTGTACACCCGGTGCCCAAAGCCCATGAGGCGGAAGGGGTCGTCTGGGTCGCGCGCGCG
>JAERIN010000002.1 GCA_016757515.1 Alphaproteobacteria bacterium | reverse complement strand
AATCCCACAGCCTTGGCCAAAACCTCTAGGTCTTTTCCGGAGGCCGCCTCCGACGTCTGCACCCAACCCAGAACCAGTGCTGCACTCAAAAGCGCTATAAGAATGTGTTTCATCGGAATCCTGTGCTCACCGTTTTCGCTATTTGAAGGGCACCTGCGTGTCGCGTCCGAGCGAGGTGCGGCCACCGCGCCTTTCACAATTGGTGATTGTGCGCACACAACGCGCGCAGCGCAATACCCCAAAACCCAAAACACCGCCGCAGCCCCACATTTTTTGTGCACCGTGGGCTTTTTGTCACAGTCTGCCTGGGCCGACGCCTTGTTTTTGGCCGTTTTCTGAGATGCAGACAAATTTCTTCACACCCATCCGGGGGGGCGAACTGAGTGCATAGTGCCTACAACCGGAGGTGTTTTGGTCGATATATATATGTGAGGCATGCGCAAGCCGGGGCAGCTGCCCGCAGCGAGGCAGACCTGGGGCCGACGTGGCCACAGCGTCAACCGCCCCTACCGCCGGACACATAGGCATAGGGCGCGCGCTATGATGGTTCCGCTATTGCCGTCACGGGTCTGCGCAAACGCTCTGGAGGTAGGCCGCTAGAGAGGCGGCGCACGTCATCCGCATAAGCCGTGACACTGGAACAAGACCAGCGCCATTTCGGTCGCAGTGCATTTGTCCTTTTTTTGGCCTTTTAATGTGCGGCCACAACATGCACCACGGCGCGCCCATCGCCTGCGCGGGTGAAGCGCACCGCGCCGTCCATAAGGGCATAGATTGTGTGGTCCTTGCCCAGACCCACGCCGCGCCCTGGGCGGTATTTGGTGCCGCGCTGCCGCACGATGATGCTGCCCGCGCGCGCGGCCTGACCGCCATAGAGCTTCACGCCCAGGCGGCGGCCCGCCGTGTCGCGCCCGTTCCTGGATGACCCGCCGGCCTTTTTATGCGCCATCGCCTGTGCCCTCCTTTTTCTGCACCGTCTTCTTCGCCTCTGTCTTGGCTTTAGGCGCGGCCCCACTTAGGCCCACAATCTCCACCAGGGTCAGGTCCTGCCTGTGGCCCTTTTTCCGGCGGTAATTCTGCCGCCGCTTCTTCTTGAACACGGTGATCTTGGGCCCTCGCACGGGGCCAAGAATGTTTGCCGTGACGGCTGCGCCCGGTATGGTCGGCGCACCGACAACCGCTGCCCCTCCCTCAGGCGCCAGGTATAGCACGTCCCCAAAGGTGATTTCCCCGCTCTCCGCGGGCAGTTTTTCCACACGCAGGCGGTCCCCCGCCTTCACGCGGTACTGCTTCCCCCCTGTGCGGATGATGGCAAAGCCCGTCATGGTCTGCGCTCCTTCCCTAAAGCCGGGCTTTGTAGCCCCCAAAGCCCGCCCCCGTCAAGGGCCAAAATCTGGCGTGGACAAAGGTGTGCAGGTTTGCCTATTCTCTCAACCCGGTGTAGGCTGCCGTAGCTCAGGGGTAGAGCACTCCCTTGGTAAGGGAGAGGTCGTGGGTTCAAATCCCCCCGGCAGCACCGCGCCTTTGGCTGCACGATAGGAGGGCCTGCTGATGCTATACCGCGTGTTTGTATTGCCCCTCCTGGCCGCGCTCTGCCTCGCAGGGCCCGCCCAGGCTGTGCCGGCCATTGCCCCGAGCCCCGTTGCGGATAGCGTGAAGGCTTGCCAGGAGTGCCTTGCGGAGGAAGCATTCAATCGCTACATGGCCGCGCATGGGAAGGCAAACGAGCTTGTAGGAACAGGATCTGTAGCCCTTTTTGCGGATGTACCGGGGAACATCGCAAGTTTTGCCAATAACCCAAATGCCTTTCCGCAGCCTGGCCTGCCTCTTGTCTTGACCCCTACATTCAAAAGCATTGCGGACTTTGGAACCGCCCTGACGAACCCGTCGACTCTGATAGGGGGGATTCTTGGGGGCGTTATAAAGCAGCTTGCGGGCAGCCTGTTTGGGCTCAAAATAAACAACGATGCTATAGGACAACTCTCTGGGATGACCAAATGCATAAACTCTCAGGATTTGGGTCTTGATTTCGTTACGAATTACGATCTCCCCATACCAAATTTTGGCTGCAGCGGTGGAAACGCTGGTGGAAACGCGGGTGGTGGTGGGTCGTCCTGCGACAGCGTATGCAAGCTTGTGGAGTCAGACCCTGACTTTGTCGTGTGCACGAAGGACAACTGCGGTGATCCGGCCTGCGTCAAAAAGCCCCTAATCAAAAAAAGCATCGTGGCCTGCGGACACTTTTCGTGTAAGCCTAAAGGCGATACGTGCGTCCCGCGCGGGAGGGGATGAGCGCGCGCCTTGCTGTACCCCCTCCTCACGGCGGCGGCGGGGGTGCCCCTTAGGGCCTGGCTCCGCGCCCGGGCGGCCTGCGGAAAGGAAGAGTCTTCACGTCTGGCCGAGCGCCGGGGGGTGCCCTCTACCCCGCGCCCGCCTGGCCGCCTATTGTGGCTGCACGGGGCCAGCGTGGGAGAGGGCACAGCGGCCTTGACGCTGATAGAGCGCCTGGCCGGGGAAGAGCCGGACCTGTCCTTCCTTCTCACCACAGGGACGGTGGCCGCAGCGCAGGCCCTGGCCCCACGCCTGCCAAGGGGCCGCGCTGTCCACCAGTACGCCCCCCTGGACGTGCCCAGGTGGGCTGGGCGCTTCCTGGACCACTGGCGGCCCGACGCGGCCGTCTTCCTGGAGTCCGAGGTGTGGCCCGCCACCCTCGCCGCTCTGGCCGCCCGCCGCGTGCCCGCCGCCCTTTTGTCCGCGCGCCTCTCTCAGCGAAGCTGTGACCGCTGGGCCCGCTGGGCCCCAGGCCTTGCGGCCCGCTCCCTGTCCGCATTCCGCATTGTCCTCGCGCAGGATGACGCCGCGGCGCAGCGCCTACGTCGCCTGGGTGCAGCGTGCGTCCGCGCCGGGGTGAACCTCAAATACGCCGCCGCCGCCCTGCCCGCAGATCCAGCGGCCCTCTCGGCGCTTCAGGGGGCCATAGGGCACAGGCCCGTGTGGCTCTACGCGTCCACCCACGCCGGAGAAGAGGCCATAGCCGCCCGCACTCATGCCGCGCTTGCGCCACGCCTGCCCGGCCTGCTGACTATTGTCGCCCCCCGGCACCCAGCGCGGCGGGCGTCCATAGCGCGCGACCTCGCCGCAAGTGGCCTGTCCTGCCACTTTCGCGGGAAAGACGGTGCGCCGCCGGACCCAGGTAGCGCCCTGTACATCGCCGATACGCTGGGAGAAATGGGCCTGTGGTTCCGCCTTGCGCCCGTGACTGTTGTGGGGCGGTCCCTGTCCACAGACGGGGGCGGGGGGCACAACCCCCTGGAGGCCGCGCACCTGGGGGCCTTCCCCCTGCACGGGCCCAGGGTAGAAAACCTTGCGGCGATCTACGCGGCTATGGACGCGGCGGGTGCCGCGCTGGAAGTCCCGAATGAGTCTGCCCTGGTCCGGGCCCTAGAGCGCTTTTTGTCAGACTCGCAGGCCCTGGACGCCGCCCGCGCCCGCGCCCGCGCCTTCGCAAAAACCCAAGAGGGGGGCCTGGCCGAGGCTCTCGCGGCAATTCGGGATCTGTTTGTGCCTCCAGACAGGGAGGGTTAGGCCGCTCCCCTTTCCGCAGCGCGGACCAATGTCTGCTGCGCGCAGCCCAGAAGTGCCCGCCCGGCCCGGCGCTGCTCTAGGGCGATCATAGACACAGTTATGCAGAATAAAAAACGGTTTGTGCAATAAAAAATTATGCGCTTCTAAATCGCGTTAAAATCTCTTGCTTTTTGCCCCTGCATTGTATAGAAGTTAATGGGGCTTATTTTTTACCTGCAAGCGAAGCCAGCCGACATCGCAGAAGAAAGGACGCTATGAAGCACGCACCTAACAATAATATCCATGCCATCTGCCAGATCATCGCCCAAGGGTGCCGGGCAGAGGTGACGCGTCTGTGTGCCATCTTGCACACCATGGACGAAGAGAGCCTAGAAGCCGCGCGAGACGCTGCGGCCCGGGTCTTGGTTTCTCTGGACAGCGACTTGCGGGGGCTGGAAAAGTGGCTTGCCATAGCAGTCGGCCAAGAGACCGAGGACCCGCCAAGGGTCCAGGGCCTCAGGGAGGCGGGGGCGGCTGCCGTTTTTTATACCGCTCCAGAAAGGTCGAAAAGAGATCGGCCCCCTGGAGAGTCTCCTGCCATAGTCGTGCATCCTCCGCCGGACTGGGCCCAGGCACAGATCCCGAGCCAGGCAGAACGCCAGGGTCAGTGACAACGCCAAAGGCGGGGCCCTCCTCGGTGCCCGCCATGGCCGGACCCCAGGATGCCCGCCATTGCGCAAGCTCTCTCCTCCCCTCCTCCCCGGAAAGGCGCAGAGCCACCGCGCGGCGCAAGACCAGGTTCGCAGTCTCGGGCGCAGGCGCAGGGGGCTCTGGCCCCGGAATGGGCTGCGCCGAGAGGGCTCGCAGGAGGTCATCCAGCGCCCCAGCAGCGGAGGCCCAGTCTTGGCTCCGCCAGGCAATGTCCACTCGGGCGCGGGCTGCGTCCTCCCCTTGCCCTCCGTCGGGTAGGGACGCCAGGCTCGCTAAGGCCTCGGAAGGCCTGCCCTGCTGCGAAAGTGCCTTGGCCCGGAGCAGGGCCACCTCGCGCGCGCAGGTCTGTGCCCCGCCGCAATCCGCCCCATCCAGCACCACCAGGGCCTCGGCGGGTTTGTCCGCCATGAGGTACACCGCCGCCAGGCGCCTGGCGGTCTCGCCCGCCGCACCCCGATCCACCTGGCCGGCCAAGAGGGCCGCACCCTGATCCAGCAGGCCCGCATCAATGAGGTGCCCGGCCAGGTCCGCGGTCAGGGCATCACCCTCTGGCCCGGCGGGGACCAACTCTCCAAAGGCCTCATAGAGCGCCGCAGCCTCCGGTGGGGGCAGGGCCGCCAAACGCTCTTTGTTCCCAAACAGGCCCGTGAACCGGGCCTCCATCTCCGCCACAATTTCCTGCCCCAGGTCCGTGTGTGCGGCGATCGCCGCCGCCCTGCGCATAAGGGTCAGGCCCTTGGCGTACTGGCTTTGATCGCAATACAGCCCGCCTAGGGCGAGGAGAATCTGCGCTTCCAGCCCATCTCCGCGCCAGAGGTAGCGCACGCGCTCCAGCTGATCTATCGCCTGGCCGGAGGAAAGTACCCCTTCCTCCCGCAGGAGGCGCGTGGCCGCGAGCGTGGCCTTGACCCGATAGAGCGTGTCCGCGCCCGCCAAGACGGGAGCCCAAGCCTCCTGGGCGGCGCGCGCGTCCCCCCGCTGCCGGGCAGCCTCACCCGCAAGATACGCCTTTGCCGCCCCAAAGGGATGCGCAAGAGGGCCCTCTTCTGGAACTTGGACCAGAGCGAGGAAGGCCTGCCCCTCATCCACTGCACCGGCACGCAGAGAAACCTCTGCCAGGGCCAGGGCAAGCCGTGTTCGCACCGGCTCTGGATAGCGTGGGAGTGGGCCTGGCGGCGCGGGAAGCAGGGCCGCAGCTTGGTGCCAATCCCCCAGGTCCGCAAGGGCGAAGGCGCGCCAGTAATCCACCTCCGGGAAGCCGTCCAGCGCCGGGGTGGAGAGGTCCGCAAAGGCTGCAGCGCTCCGCCGCGTGAGAGCCAGAGCCGCGCCCCGCCAGGCCAAAAAGTCCGGCGCGTTGGTCAGGCCTGGAGACAGCGCCGCCGCATAGCGCAAAAGGCCCAGGGCCTCAGCCCCGCGCCCATGGGCCAGGTGCATCCGGGCCAGGGTGAGCACGCCCCCTACGCGCGCGGCCTCCGGCGCATCGTGGGTGCCCGCGAGGATAAGGATCCTGGCCGGAGCCAGATCCTCAGGTGTCCCGCCCCGCCAGGCGGACAGGTTGTACAGCACGGGGCCCTTTTCGGCCTCCGCGTCAAGCGACGGGGAAGCAGCCGGTCTGGCCGCCTTATCTCCTGGAGGGGTGAGGGCCAGGCCCCCCGGACGGGCGATAACAACCCCCTCCTCCGTCACGGTCAGTGCCAGGTCGTCCACCTTCGGGCGAATCACAAGGCCTACGGCGCTGGGCAAGACAGTGAACTGTGGGTGTTCCCACACCGCAGGGACGCGCCACGCTGAGCCCGCAACGGGCACAATCAGGAGGTCCGCCCCCCCCGTTCGCGTGTCAGGAAGGCGGGTGGGCCTACCCGCAGACTCCCCCGGCATGGGCCAAAGAAGAGCCAAACCGCCGCTCGGCCCCGCCGTGGGGCCAGGGGTGGGGGGTTTTTCGGATTGTGGGGGCGTGCCCGCACCCAAGATAATCTCCCACGACATCCCCTCGCCCCGGACCCGCACGCGCGGAACCGGGGGCGGGAGGGGCAGGCGCCACGCCCGCGCGCCGGGCGGCGGCGGGTCAGTAGCCTTGGGTTCCGGAAGGGCCGAGGGCTGGCCCCTGGGCGGAATCATTCGCGGCTCTATAAGGGCCCCCGGTGGCTCAGCCAGGACAAACAGCGTGCCCGCGTCCGCAAAGACCGCAAGGGTCAGGGCCTGCGTCGCCGCTACGGAGAGAATGTGAGGCAAAATCGGCTGCGTCCGCACAGAGGCCGGCTCTGCGGTGCCAGGCGGCTTTGTGGCCGCGCTGTCCTGTGTTTGGGGTGCCTGCGCGGGCACCTCGCGTGGCAAGGGCCGCTCTGGCTCCTTGGTGGGCCGCACCTCTGGCACTGGCGGCGAATCACCGTAAATATCCACGAACACCCGGTCGCCCAGGCGGAAGTGCCGCGCTTCCTGCTCCGGCGCGAGGGGGAACAGCACCCGCAAAGGGTCCGTGGCTGAGACCGAAAAGCCCGGCGCTGGGGACAAGTCCGCCGCGCGGTTGAACGCCACCTCCAGGCCGCCAGGCCCGCGCGCGGCCTCATACGCCACGCGCTCCCCCCACGCGAAGACTGTACGGGTGTAGCCCTCCCCACGGCTCTGGCGCACCTCCACGGCCCACGCCGGGGGCGCAGCGAGCAGCAGAGCCAAAAGGACAAGGGCGAGGCGAGTCATGGGCGTGGCCCCCCACAGTGCCACAACCAACGCGCGGGCAAAAGATGAGGCGCGCGAATGCGGCGTGCGTGCGTGGCCCAAAATCCGTGCTGCGCCGCAGCTTTTTCCCTTGCCTCCAGAAGAAAAATGGTGTATAGTCAAAAGCATAGCTAGCCGTACGTGCCCAAAACACGCCACCGCACAGCCACCGCCGTGATACCGCCCTGCTACCACCCAGCCACCACCGGGATACCGCTGGGCCACCGCCCAGCCACCGCCCAGATACCATTTTGGTGGCGCTGTCGCTCACAGGCAGGGCAATGTGGGGTAAATCCTCATATCCCTCACGGGCACTTCAGCAAGTGATTGGCTTCATACTGGCTCTGCAAACCAGCGAAAGATGTACTTATACCCATAGCATAGCCGTCTTCGCTTACACTGTTCTGAAATACAATCTTCCCCTCCCACTCGGGATGGGCCGCGAGTGTTTGAAGATAAAGAACGTTAAAATTTTTGATATTATTATAGTTCTGACACTGACAGTCCTGTGGATTGCCGCCGGCGTCCATGCAGGCCGTCACAGACTGCGATATTTCTGCGATGACGGCCCGCAGAGCGTTCAGGTCCTCGAGATCCGCGGGGTTGTCCACTGTAATAGGCTCCGGCTTGATGTGTGCCGGGGGCTCCGCGGCCTGGACCGCAAGAGGCGCGAGAAGCAGGAACATAACCAGGAACAGAAAACGCACTAAGCAAGACCCCCCTTACGCCTTCTCCACCTGGGTGTATTCCAGGTCCACGGGCGTGGCGCGGCCGAAGATGGAGACAGAGACCTTCAGGCGGCCCTTGTCCTCGTCCACCTCCTCCACCACGCCGGTCATGGAGGCGAAGGGGCCGTCTATGATCGCGACCTCCTCCCCCACCTGGTAGAGCAAGACGGGCTTGGCCCCCGCCTCCGCGGCCCCGGCCATCTGGCCCAGAATGCGCTCGGCCTCTGCGTTAGAGATGGGGATGGGCTTTTGCCCGCCGCCGCCCAGGAAGCCCGTCACCTTCGGGATGCCCTTGATCATGTGCCAGAGCGCGTCGTCCATGTCCAGCTGCGCGAGGACATAGCCGGGGAAGAACTTGCGCGTGCCCTCCACGCGCTGGCCGCGCCTAACCTCCGTCACCTTCTGCGTCGGGACCACGACCTGCCCCACCTGGTCAGTAAGGCCCAGGCGCGCGGCCTCCCGCTCCACGGCCTCGGCGACCTTGTTTTCAAAGTTGGTATAGGCGTTGATGACGTACCACCGCTTGGTCTCGTCGTATGCCTGCTCTTCTTGTTGTGCGCTGTCTTCCATGGTGTCCTTCCTTGCTACATCCCCAGGGCGATAACCCACCGCACGGCCCAGGCCATGGCCTGGTCCGCCGCGAACAAGAACAGCGTCATGATGAGGATCATCACAAACACGGCCCCCGTGGTGGCCAGAGTCTCAGACCGGCTGGGCCATGTCACCTTCCGCCCCTCGGCCCGCACGCCGGCGGCGTAGGCGCGGGCGCGGGCAAGGGCGCGCGGCGGTGCGGGTACGGGTGGTTTGTCTCGTGTCGCCATAAGGAGCACACCTCTACACGCCCCCGCGGCAAAAGGGAAGGGGGAAATGGGGGGTCAGAGCGCCGGCTCCTTCAGCCGTTCATGCTCCGCCGCCGCCCGCGCCTGCGCGCGGGAGAGGGCTTCGGGGGTCAGGCGGCTTGCCGCCACATCCCGCCGCTTTGTTGCATCCGCATGCCCCTGCGCGGCAGCCAGAGACCACCACACATAGGCCTCTTCATAGTTCTGCGGTAGGCCTTCACCTTTGTAATACATCACGCCCAGACTGAGCTGCGCCCAAGCGTTCCCCTGCTCCGCCGCTTTGCGGTACCAGGCCACAGCCTGCGCGTAGTCTTGGAGTACACCTTGGCCATGGAGATACATCCAGCCCAGATTGACCTGCGCCTCTGCCAGCCCCTGCTCGGCCGCCTTGCGGTACCAGACCACGGCCTCCCCATAATCCTGCGGCACGCCCTGCCCATCCCGATACATCACGCCCAGATTATACTGCCCCCAAGCATTCCCCTGCTCGGCCGCCTTGCGGTACCAGACCACGGCCTCCCCATAGTCCTGCGCCACGCCCTGGCCATTGTAATACCTCGAGCCCAGATTGTTCTGCGCCTGGGCATGCCCCTGCTCGGCCGCCTTGCGGTACCACTCCACTGCTTGCGCGTCGTCCTGCGGCACGCCTTGGCCCAATGCATACATCGCGCCCAAATTGTTCTGCGCCACGTCATAGCCCTGCTCCGCCGCCTTGCGGGTCCAGGCCGCGGCCTCCGCATAGTCCTGCGGCACGCCTTGGCCCAATGCATACATCGCGCCCAAATTGTTCTGCGCCACGTCATAGCCCTGCTCCGCCGCCTTGCGGGTCCAGGCCGCGGCCTCCGCATAATCCTGCGCCACGCCCTGGCCCTTGCGATACATCTCACCCAGAATGGCTTGCGCCCAAGCATTCCCCTGCTCCGCCGCCTTGCGGGTCCAGTCCACCGCCTGGGCGTAGTCTTGAGGCACACCGCGGCCATTGGCATACATCTCACCCAAAGCCCCTTGCGCCCAAGGGTTTCCCTCCTCGGCCAGGGGGTGAACACAAGAAACGGCACCGGCGTAGTCCCCGACGTCGTATACCGCGAAGCAGGGGTCCAAGGGATCCACATCCTCCGCCCGCGCGGGCGCGGCGAGGGCGAGGAGGGACAGGAGGGCGAGGGCGAAGGTGCGCATGGCCCCACCCTACCCCCCATCCCTGGGGGCCGGCAAGGGCGCGGGGGGGCCGTTTGCCCTGGGCGGGGTGCCCTACACTGCCAGCACCAAACAGTGTGCGGCCCACTTTGGGCCCTTGTGGGGTTGCGGGGTCTGTGCAACGCTACCCCCCGTGATGCCCTGGCCCCACATACGCGCGCTGGAGGACCCGGAAGTCCGGGCGGGCGCGGCGCTGTTCGCGGCGGTGGTGGCGGCGCTGTTCGTCGCCAACTCCCCCCTGGACCCGGCGTATGAGTGGCTGCTCCACATACCCGTGGTTGTGCAGGTGGGCGCGCTCACCCTGGACAAGCACTTCCTCCTGTGGGTGAACGACGGCCTGATGGCCCTGTTCTTTCTGCTCATCGGGCTGGAGGTGAAGCGGGAGGTCCTGGGGGGCGTGCTGGGCACCCCGCGCCGGGCCGCGCTTCCCCTGCTCCTGGCTGTGGGAGGCATGGCCGCGCCGGCTCTTATCTACACCGCCCTGAACTACGCGGACCCTGTGGTCATCAAGGGCTGGGCCGTGCCCGTCGCCACAGACATCGCCTTCGCCCTTGGGGTCATGGCCCTCCTGGGCCCCCGCGCGCCGGCGGCGCTGAAGGCCCTCTTGCTGTCGCTGGCCATCATAGACGATGTCGGGGCCATCACCATCATCGCCGTGTTCTACACCGACAACCTGGCCCCCGTGGGCCTAGGCCTGGCTGCGGCGGCGTTCTTCTTCGCCCTGGCGCTGAACAAGGCCAGGGTGCAAAAGATCTCTCCGTATATCGTCCTGGGTGTCATCATGTGGGTCTGCGTCCTGAAGTCCGGCGTGCACGCGACTCTGGCCGGCGTTCTTCTGGCCGCAGTCATCCCCATGCGCTGCGCCGGCCCCGGCCCCTGCCCCCTGGAGCGGGTGGAGCACGGCCTGGCCCCCTGGGTCACCTGGCTTGTCCTGCCCCTGTTCGCCTTCGTGAACGCCGGGGTGCCCCTTGCGGGCCTGGGCGGCGGCCTGCTCGCGGAGCCCCTGCCGCTGGGCATCGTGATGGGCCTCGTCTTCGGCAATCCGCTGGGAATCATGGCTATGGCGTTCCTGGCCACACGGTCGGGCCTCGCAAGGCTGCCCGAGGGGGTGTCGTGGTGGCACATTCTAGGCATGAGCTTCCTGTGCGGCGTGGGCTTCACCATGAGTCTGTTCATCGGCACCCTCGCCTTCGGCGACGACCCTGCCCTGGGGCAGCAGGTGCGCCTGGCGGTCCTCGTGGGCTCCCTGGTGGCCGGTACAGCCGGGTTCTTGATCCTGCGCAGCGCGCGGGTGCGGGCGAGAGAGCAATGACGCGCCCAATTTCTGTGGATAGGCTGGGGATAAGGGGGTTTGCTCTGGACGCTCCGTGCGGATAGCCTTAGTAAGGTCTTGGCATGACCGAACGCGACCCCATAGACGTCTACAACGGCTACCTCGTCCCCACGGTCATTGAGCAGACCGGGCGCGGGGAGCGCGCGTTTGACATCTACTCCCGCCTGCTGAAGGAGCGCATCATCTTCCTCACCGGCGAGATCCACGACGACGTGGCCTCCATCGTCTGCGCGCAGCTCCTGTTCCTGGAGTCGGAAAACCCCAAAAAGGACATCTCGTTCTACATCAACTCCCCCGGCGGCGTCGTGACCGCGGGCCTGGCCATGTACGACACCATGCAGTACATCCGGCCCGAGGTCTCCACCGTCTGCATCGGCCAGGCCGCGAGCGCGGGCTCCCTCCTCCTCATGGCCGGCGCGAAGGACAAGCGATTCGCCCTGCCCAACGCCCGCATCATGGTCCACCAGCCCTCGGGCGGCGCGCGCGGGATGGCCGCAGATATAGAGATACAGGCGCGTGAGATCATCCGCCTGCGCCACCGCCTGAACGAGCTGTACGTCCACCACACGGGGCAGAAGATGTCCGCCGTGGAGAAGGCCATGGACCGCGACAGCTGGATGGACGCGGGCGAGGCCCTCAAGTTCGGCCTGATCGACAAGGTCGTGGAAAAGGCCAGCGAGATCGCCGGGACAGACGATACAGCCAAGACATAGGTCAGGCCTCCAGCGCCTCTGCGGCGGTATGGGCCCGCTCCTCAACTGGAGAGCCGTTTAGGTGCGGGTAGGCCGTGCGCCCGGCCTGCAGGCGCTGCGCGGCCAGCGCCACGCGCGCCAGGAAAGCGCCCGCACCTCTTGCACGTTGCGCAAGACTGGCTTTGCCTATCTGGGGCTCCCTTGCGCGCTGTGCCTGATGCACGCGCACAGCTTTGCCACCACAGACTGGGCCGCCTTTTCGTCCGGTGCCTCGGCCATCACGCGGATGCATGACTCAGTGCCGGAGGGGCGCACAAGAAGGCGCCCCCCCTGCCCTGCCAGCGCCTGCTCGGCCGCAGCGATGGCGGTCTGGACTGCCGGAGTGCTTAGGGCCGCGCGCGAGGCTGCGAGGCTCTCCAGCACCTGGGGCATAGGGGCGAAAAAGCGCAGCGCCTCGGACGCAGGGGCCCCTGCGTCCTGCAAAAGCATAAGGGTGTGCAGGCCCGCGAGGAGGCCGTCGCCGGTCGTGGCGTGCTCACGCAGTATAATATGCCCAGAGGGCTCCCCCCCCAGGGGCGCGCCGGTGGCCTCCATGGCCTCCGCCACATACCGGTCCCCCACGGACGTGCGGTGCAGGCGGACGTCCCTCTCGCGCAGGAACGCGTCCAGGCCTGCTCCGGCCATGACGGTTGAGACCACCTCCCGCGCGCCGGTGGACAGTGCCAATGCGGCCAGGACTTGGTCTCCACCGATAACCGCGCCACCCTCATCCACCACGATGAGGCGGTCAGCGTCCCCGTCCAGGGCCAGGCCCACGTCCGCCCGCGCGTCCAGCACGGCCTTGGCCAGAGCCTCGGGCGCGGTCGCCCCGCACCCGGCGTTGATGTTGCGACCGTTGGGGGCCGTGTTCACGGCGATGACCTGGGCCTCCAGCTCCCACAGGGCCTGAGGCGCGGCCCGGTACGCGGCCCCGTGGGCGCAGTCCACCACCACGCGCAGACCTGCAAGGGTCCGGCCCCTGGGCAGAGCGGCCTTTAGCGCCTCCACATACCGCCCCACTGCCCCCTCCATGCGCGAGGCCTTGCCGATTTTCTCTGGCGCGGCCAGGCGAGCGTCAAGGGCCGGGTCGTCTATGAGGCGCTCTATCGCAGCCTCGTCGGAGTCGGGGAGTTTGCGCCCATCGGGGGCGAAAAGCTTTATCCCGTTGTCCTGGAAGGGGTTATGAGAGGCGGAGATCATAACGCCGACCTCTGCGCGCAGGGCGCGGGTGAGCATAGACACGGCAGGCGTGGGGATGGGCCCGGTCTGGAGGACATCCAGGCCCATGGCCAGGAAGCCTGCGGTCATGGCCTCCTCAAACATATAGCCCGAGAGGCGCGTGTCCTTGCCGATGATCGCCCGAGGGCGCGCTGAGCGGGGGCTCTGTCCAGCCTGGCCAAAGTGGGCGGCGGCGGCCATGGCCACGCGCAAAGCAAAAGGGGCAGTCATGGGGGCTGCGTTCGCCGCGCCGCGCACCCCGTCCGTCCCGAAATACCGCCGCACAACCATGGCTCTAGCGACCTTCTGGCGCGTAGAGCGCGTCCAGGCGGCCGGGGTAAGTCTGCACGCTGGTTCTGGCCCGCTCTGCCTCTATGGCCATGGCCAGAGTCTCGGCAGCCATCTCCTCGGCCAACCGTGCGCGCACAGGGGCCAGGTCAGCCCCCTGTATGTCCTCCTGCGTCGGCAGACGCGCATCAAGGACGTGTGCCACCGCTGGGCCTTGGGGTAAGTCCAGGAGCACATACCCCCCCACCGGCGCGGCGAACACCGCCGGCACGGCCTCGGGCACAAGGGGCAGGGGCAGGGCCGGTGAAGACCGCTCGAGCCCCCGAATCGCCTTCACCGCGCCCGCGCCGTTGCCCCTGGTTCTGTAGACCCCCTCCAGGGTCACCTCCCCCGCGCGCAGAGCCGCCAGGGCCTTTTGGGCTTCGGCCTCTGCCGTGGCCCGGCGCGCATCCTCTGCCCACTGTGCCTCCAACACATCCTGAACCTCCGCGAAGGGCTGAGAGCCACGGGGGATGACCTCTTCCACCGATACAGCCACAAAGCGCGGGGTTCCCTTGTCGTCCTGCAGCTCCAAGACCGCCGACGCCTCCCCCGGCGTCAGGGCAAAGGCTGTGAATAAGATATCTGCCGCGCCGGGCCCAAGCGCTGCATCCAGCGCCTCGGCCCCTGGGCCCTCGCCCCTCTCGTCCACTGGGGCAATCTCCCTAAGGGCCAGAGGCACGTCCTTAGCCGCATCGGGCAAAGCACGACCGGCCACAATCGCGTCATCCAGAGCATCCGCACGCGCGACGAGAGCCTCTACGCCTCCCTCTTCCGGCGCATTGACCTCCGCAAGGAGAAGCGCCCGCCGCTCGGGCACGGCAAACGTGGTCCCCTTGCGCGCGGCATAAAGCGCCTCCAGCGCCCCTTCTGGCGGGGGGCCAGGCTCCGCTGCGCCGGCAGTTCGGAAAGGCACAAGGTCTATGTCCCGAGCCTCGTGCGCGTGGGCGTAAAGGCCCCGCACCAGCGCTTCTGGCGGGGTGTTTACCTGCGGCGCGATAAGGGCCGCGCCCAGGAGACGCACCCCTATGTCCGCCCGGAGGGCGTCCGTAAACGCGGCCTCTGTAAGACCCATATGGCGCAACAGAGCCTCCAGCGCGGCCTTCTCGCTCATCCCCGGCGCGGCGGTGCGGATCTGCTCCGCCACGACGCGAGCCACCACGGCGTCCGGCACGGTGATGCCCACACGCCGGGCCGCACGCTGGGCCAAGCGATCAGCCACCATGTTGTTCAGCATGGTCTGGCTGAGGCCGAAGGCGTGGGCCTGCTGCTGCGTGAGTCCCGTCTGTGCAAGGGCAGGGCCCATGGCGCGCGCAAGGTCCGCCGCCGTGATCGGCTCGCCCCCCACGCGGGCCAAGACCATCCCCGGCCCAGACGCAGGCCCCCGTCCAGAAAAGAGGGAATCCACATCCATAAGCACCAGGCCTGCGATCATAAGGACGACAAAGGCCGAGAGGATGACCTTGCTCACTCCCGCTCCCATCCCTGTGCGCAGCGCCCGTATGCTCATGTGCGTGGAGTAGCACAGCCCGCTTTGGCCGTCAAAGCGTTACCTGCGCCAGAATGGCGGGGCAAATAAAACAAGGACAGGCAAGACCTCTAAGCGCCCCAGTATCATGCCCACAGTCAGGAGTCCCTTTGCGGCCTCTGGGAGGGGGGCGAAGGACCCGCCCAGGCCGATGACAGGGCCGAGCCCCACGCCGCTGCCCGACACAGAGGCAAGTGCGCCGGAGGCAGCGGTCACGAAGTCCAAGCCCAGGAAGGACAGGCCCAGAGCCAGAGCCAAAAAGGTTCCGGCGTAGAGAAATAGGAAGCCCATAACGGCCGCAGGAACATCCGGGGGGACGACACGATGCCCATAGTGCGGGTGGAATACGCCGTGGGGGTGAAGCAAGCGGCGGGCCTGGGCCCGGGCGACAGCGGTTAAGATCTGGAGGCGGAAGACCTTGGCCCCCGAGACGGTGGAGCCCGCGCAGCCCCCCAGGGCCATGAGGAAAAAGAAGAGGGCCGCGGGAAAGGGTCCCCAGGGTCCGGCGGCCTCCACGGCAAAGCCCGTTCCGGAGAAGACCGAGACCGTATGAAAGACGGCTGTGCGCAGCGCATTGGGAAGGGATGCCCCCTCGTGAAAGACGCACCAGATCGCGAGGGCCAGAGAACAGAACAGCGCCGTGGCCAAGAAGGCCCGCACCTGAGGGTCCGAGATCAAGGCCCCTGGCTGTCCTCGCGCGGCCTTCAGCAACAAAAGGAGGGGAAGGCTCCCCGCCAGCATGAAGAGCACAGCCACGGCCTGCGTGCCCAGGTTTCCCCACGCAGACAGGGAGGCGCTAGAGGTGGAGAAGCCCCCAGTGGAAACCGTGGTCATGGCATGAAGGGCGGCGTCAAAGCCCCCCATGCCGCCCAGGACCGCATAGCCCAGGGCGCAGGCCGCCGTGAGGGCCGCGTAGACCACGACCAGGGAAAGCAGCAAACTGCCCGCCCGGGGCATTGTGCCCTCGCTCTGCCCCAGATTAGACCGAAACATCTGCATCCCCCCCACGTTCAGGAAGGGAAAAAGGGCCACAGCCGTGAGGACGAAGCCTATCCCTCCCAGCCACTGGAGCAGGGCCCGCCAAACGAGAATCCCCGACGGGGCTTGGTCGAGGTTGGTGATGACGGTGGCACCGGTGGTGGTGATGCCGCTTGTGGACTCAAACAGGGCATCCATGGGAGAGAGCGCGAGGCTGGACAGGGCGAAAGGCAGCGCGCCGAAAGCAGCGACGGTGGCCCAGGCCAAGGGAACGAGGAGGAAGGCCTGCCGGATGGAAAGGGTCAGGCCGCTCCCGGCGTTGGCGATGGCCAGGGCACCCCCGCAAAACCCGGCCAGGCCCGCGCACGCGGCGAAGACCTGCCAGTCCGCGTTGCCCGTGGCCGCGTCCGCAAGTGCCGGTACGGCCATGCCGCCCGCTAGGGTCAAGAGCAAGAGACCGAGAATGCAAAGAGCGGGGCGGAGGTCCATGGGCGCAGTCTTGCACTATGATCACACCTTTGTAAGCCGGTACGGAATCGCAAAGGAACTCGTCGCCCAATACCCCGCAAGAGCTGGGTGGGCGCGCGGTCAATCAAAATACCGTATCCGCTCCGCCGGAGGAAGGATGGCATTAAGCAGCATCTCCAGCCGCCTGGGGTTTTCTTGCCGCGCGATGGACAGCGCGGCTGTGGTGACCAAGGTTCGGAGCAGCACCTCGTCGTCCGAGCGCTTTTCCAGCTTTATGGCCAGAGGCCCCATCACAACCGTCCCCAAAATCGCGCCATAAAAGGTCGTCAGCAGGGCCACCGCCATTGCTGGGCCTATGGCATCCGGGTCCGTCAGGTTCGCAAGCATTTGCACGAGGCCGACAAGAGTCCCGATGAGGCCCATGGCGGGCGCTATCTCAGACGCGCGCCGGGTTATGGAGGCCGCGCGGCGGTGCCGCTGGGCCATGGCATACGTCTCTTGCCCAAGAATCTCCTCTATGTCCTTGGGCGGATAGCCGTCCACGACCAGCTGCACCGCACGGGCCAGGAAGGGCTCCCGCTTCAGATCCCGCTCGTGTGCAATGAGGGCCAAAAGCCCCTTCTTGCGCGCGATGATGGCCAAGTCCATGAGGGCGCGGGCCAGGAAGTCTGCACGGCGAATGCGGCTGAAGATGCTGCGCGCGATAACGCGCCAGGCTCCGGAGATCTCCCGCCCCGTGTAGGAGACTGCCGTTGCGGCGGCGGTGCCCAAGAGGACGATAAGCAGAGCCGGAAGATTAAAGAAAGAGGCGCCCCCAGCCCCCATGCCTATGGCCGCAACGATGAGGCCCATGGCGCACAAGAGGCCGCCCAGCGTGGCCCAGTCTGCCGCAAGGTGCTCTCCGGGGAGGTTGACCTGCGGCTCACGCCCTCCCTGCTGCGAGCGGTCGGGAATGTCGGGACCTAAACTGGGCTCCGCCTGCGCCATGGGGGTTTACTATACGCCCGTCGGAGGGGCCTGTCGCCCCCCTCTCCATTTACTCCATCGCCTTCACAATGCTCTCGGTCATCTTTTTGGCGTCGCCAAGCAGCATATAGGTGTTGTCGGCGTAGAACAGGGGGTTGTCGATCCCCGCGTAGCCAGAGCCCATGGACCGCTTCACGAACAGGACGGTCTTGGCCTTGTCCACGTCCAGCACGGGCATGCCGTAAATGGGCGAGGACGGGTCGTTCTTCGCCGCCGGGTTGGTGATGTCGTTCGCCCCGATGACGTACGCCACATCAGCCTGCGCAAAGTCGCGGTTTATGTCCTCCATCTCGAACACCTCGTCGTACGGCACGCTCGCCTCGGCCAGCAGGACGTTCATGTGCCCCGGCATGCGCCCGGCAACGGGGTGGATGGCGTACTTTACGTCCACCCCTGCGTGCTTCAGCGCGTCAGCCATTTCCCGCAGGGCGTGCTGCGCCTGGGCCACGGCCATGCCGTATCCTGGCACGATGATCACCCGCTCCGCGTTTTTCATCAGGTACGCCGCATCCTCCGCCGCGCCAATCTTGGCCGTGCGGTCACCGTGCTCCCCGGCTGCGGGCCCCGCTTGCTCCCCGCCAAAACCGCCCAAAAGCACGTTAAGAAACGACCGGTTCATGCCCTTGCACATGATATAGGACAGGATAGCCCCGCTCGCGCCCACCAGGGCCCCGGTGACGATGAGCAGGTTGTTGTGCAGCGTAAAGCCGATGCCCGCTGCGGCCCAGCCGGAGTAGGAGTTCAGCATAGACACGATAACGGGCATGTCCGCGCCCCCGATGGGGATGATCATTAAAATCCCCAGGGCCAGGGCTATGCCCATGATGAGCCACAGCCACACCGCCCAGCCCGTGGCGCAGAACAGGACGAGCAGGATCAGCATGGCAACGCCCAGACCGGCGTTCAGGGGGTGCTGCCCTGGGAAGATCACGGGCTTGCCCGTGATTTTGCCGTCCAGCTTGCCCCAGGCGATGACGGACCCGGTGAAGGTGACGGCCCCAATGGCCAACCCTAAGGCCATCTCAATCAGGCTCTGCAGGTGGATGTCCCCGACCTCTCCGATACCATAGGCCTCCGGGTTATAGAACGCGGCCAGCGCCACCAGGACCGCCGCAAGACCAACCAGAGAGTGGAACGCGGCCATCAACTGCGGGAGGGCGGTCATGGCGATGCGCTGCGCGATGATGGTCCCGATAGAGCCCCCAAGGAGCATGGCCAGCGCCACCAGGGCCCAGCCGCTCCACGACACGTGGGGCAGGCCCAAGGTGGCCAGGACGGCCAGGGCCATACCCCCCATGCCGAACAAGACCCCGGCGCGGGCGCTCTCGGGGTTGGACAGGCCGCGCAGGGCCAGGATGAAGCAGACAGAGGCCACGAGGTAGGCCAGGGTGGCTATGGTTTCCATGATTTGAACTCCTCTTCAGATATGGAATGGTCCCTATAAATAAACACTAAGCTTCTCATGAAATTTCATTTTTTTGTTCTTGTTGCTCTAGATTCCTGTAATATTCTTCAACATCATGCCAACCGCTAAACTCCAAAGCATATTGAGAGATTTTTATCTGTTTTTTCTGATCTTGATTTAAAAATGCCAACAAATAGTACCCGTTACTTACGGGGTCTTGACGAAACTCTATGGCTTCTATATCATTCACCTCTACTACCATCAAAACTCTTTCCAAAACTTTTTTTTTTCTATTTCAACCAGTTCTTCCAGTGGGACACGCCCCCGACCCAGAAAGCGCCCTAAAAGGGCATCTTTCGGATAATCCCTTTCTGCATAGCCAAACTGGACGTACCACCCTCCATCCTCTGGAAAAAGAAAAAGCACGCCGCCTACCCCCCCTTCTTCCTAAACATATGCAGCATGCGGTGCGTGATCATGAAACCGCCGAAGATGTTGACGGAGGCGAGCACGACGGCGACGAAACCCAGAGCGCGGTCAAAGAACCCGCCCTCCAGGGCGCCGGCGGCGAGGATGGCCCCCACGACGATGACGCTGGAGATGGCGTTGGTGATGCCCATGAGCGGCGAGTGCAGCGCGGGCGTGACGCGCCACACGACGTGGTAGCCGACGAAGCAGGCAAGCACAAAGACCGTCAGGCCCGTGACGAGGAAGCCTGGCCCCGCATGGGCCCCGGCCTCCACGGCCATATGACCGGCCTGGGCGGCCAGGGTGGCAGCGTTGTCCGCCAGGGCCTGCGCCTGCGCGGCCAGGGCCTCGGCCCCATATTGGATTGCGTTGGTCATGTCCTAGGCCTCCTTTTTCTTGCGGGTTGTCTTAGGTTTGTCCTCTGGCGAGGACTCTTTCTGTTCCGTTATCAGGTTGGGGTGCACAACCTGCCCGTCGCGAGTCAAGAGGGTCGCCTTGGCGATCTCCTCGTCCTTGTCCAGGTTCAGCGTGCCCCCCTCCTCTATGAACAGCTTCAACAGGTTCAGCACATTGCGGGCGTAGAGGGACGACGCGTTGGCGGCCAGGCGGCTGGGCAAATCGGCATAACCCAGGATGGTGACGCCATTTTTCACCACGGCCTTGCCGACCTGGGAGCCCTCACAGTTCCCTCCGCTCTCCACGGCCATATCCACGATGACGGAGCCGGGGCGCATAGTCTTAACCATGTCCCCTGTAATCAGGCGCGGTGCGGGGCGACCGGGGATGAGGGCTGTGGTGATGACGATGTCCTGCTTGGCGATGTGCGAAGCCACAAGTTCGGCCTGTTTTTTCTTGTATTCTGCGGACATTTCCTTTGCGTAGCCCCCGGCGGTCTCAGCGGCCTTGAACTCTTCATCCTCCACGGCGATGAACGACGCGCCCAGGGAGGCCACCTGCTCCTTCGTGGCGGGCCGGACGTCCGTAGCGCTCACAATCGCGCCCAGGCGGCGGGCTGTGGCGATGGCCTGAAGGCCCGCCACGCCCACACCCATGACAAACACGCGCGCTGCGGGGACCGTCCCCGCCGCCGTCATCATCATAGGCATCGCACGGCCATACGCGTTCGCAGCCTCCAAAACGGCCTTATACCCCGCGAGATTCGCCTGGGACGAAAGCACGTCCATGGCCTGCGCGCGGCTGATTCGGGGCATATACTCCATAGCCAGGGCATTCACCCCGGCCTTGGCTGCAGCCCCCACAACGTCCGCGTTCGCGTGTGGCGCCATCAGGGCACACAAGAGAGCGCCCTTTGGGTAATCCTCAACCTCCGTCGCGCCCGGGGCAGCGACACGCAAAATGATGTCCGCGCCCTTCACGGCGCCCGTAGCATCCTTGGCGATTTTCGCGCCAGCGTCCTTGTATAGGGTGTCCGCAATGTGGGAGCCCGCCCCTGCCCCGGCCTCCACCGTCACGGCGCAGCCCAGTGCTGTCAACTTCTTCACAGTCTCCGGCGTGGCGGCCACGCGGGCCTCCCCCTTTGCGGTTTCGGCGAGGACGGCAACGGATAGGGCCATGGGCTTCAAGCCTCCTGTTTGGACGAGAATCGGTGCGAATGCCCGCGCAGGTTGCCCCATTTTGCTGCGCCTGTAAACGGGGCCGCGCGTGTTTTTGTGCAGCCTCCAAAGATCGCGGCCTGCACCCTGGTTTTTTGGTGTGCGGCTTCGTGTCGCCGATTGCGCTGAGACGAGGGGATGGCGCGAGCATCCACAGCGCATCGGGACACAGAAGCGGGCCACTAAAGACAGATTGCTGGGAGGGGGGGGAATTGCTGGGAGGGGGGGATACGTTACTCTTTCAGCCGGGCGCGATAAACGTGGCGATTCTCCAGGACACGCTGGACGTAATTTCGGGTCTCCGCGATGGGAATCAGTTCTATCCAATCGATCATGCCCACTGCGCCAGCGCGGGGGTCGCCAAAGGTCTTGAGCCATTTGTCCACATTGCCGGGCCCAGCGTTGTAAGCCGCTGCGGCCAAGGGCACAGAGCCGTCGTACCGGCGGAGCATCTGGGCCAGGTAGCCAGTGCCAAGGGCGATGTTGTACGCGGAGTCCGTGGTCAGGCGGCGCACGCTGTAAGATAGGCCAACCTTACCCGCGGTCTCCCGCGCTGTTGCGGGCATGAGCTGCATAAGGCCGCGTGCGCCCGCAGGGCTTATAGCCCTGATGTTAAAGGCGCTTTCCTGCCGTATGATGGCGTGGATGAGGGCTCTGTCCACCCCGCCGCCACGGGCGCCGCGCAGCACGGGCCAGGCCTTCTTACCCATGGCCAGGCCCTTTCTCTCCGCCTGCTTGGTGATGGCGATGGCCACGGCGGGCAGGCCCATTTGCCCGGCCATGTCAGCAGCATACAGGTGCGCGGCGGCCCCGCTCTGGGCCTTGGCAAAGGACAGGAGGAACTCCCCCGCAGGGCCGTTCAGGCCAGCAGTATGCAGCATCCGGGCCGCGCGCAGCCGGTCATCCTGGACAAAATGGGCCGCCTCGGCCCGCGTGACCTCCGGCACGGAAAACTTCGGCGCAGCCCGGGCCCCGCGCGCGGCGGCCAATTCGGCTGCAGCCAGCTGACCATAATAGCGCATGGGCACGTCCGCCGCCACGGCAAACCAGGCCTGCGCCACAGGCTCTGCCCCCATGTCGCGCGCCGCACGGCCCGCCCAGTACGCCCCACGGGAGCGAGAGACCGGCGTAGACACCCCGTAGTAGAGCCGCTCAAAGTGCTCAAAAGCCGCCCTTGGACGCGCAAGGAAGCGCAGGGCCAGCCAGCCCGCGAGGAACTCCCCCTCCGCAAAAGCCAGGCCAGAGCCCGGGGCCTGCCCGTGGGCCTTGGCCAGGGCATAGGCGGCCCTGTAGTTCCGGCGCTCCAGAAGGCGGCGCACCATAATGTGCCGCTCCTTCCACCACGCGGCCGGGTTGCGGATTTGGTCCGCCGGGGGCGGGTTTGCCAAAATCGCCATCGCCCCGTCGTCCAGCCCCCGCGTCCGCCGCCATCGTAGCCGCTCATACGCCAGGCCCGCGTCACCGCGCAGGGCCTTCGGCACACGGTCTATCCGGGCGTTTACCTCCGCCTTGTCACGCGCGAGGGCCACACGCGCCTCTGCCAGGGCCCGATAGCCCGGCCCCATCCAGTTCGCCAGGGCCAGGGCACTTTGGTCATACCCAGCGAAGAGCAGGGCGTCCAGCCGCGCCATATGGGCCCCCGCGTCCAGATGCCGCCCATAGCGGGCGTATATGGCCTTTTGATCCTCCGGCGGGAGCAGGGCCGAACCCCACCAGGTGCGCAAGACCTCTCGGGCCTTGGCCCCCTGCCCCGTGGCCAAGAGCGCGTCCACGTACCGCGCCATGCCCCGCGACGTCCGTGGCGGGTGTTGCCCAAACCAGGCCAAGACCTCCGCCCGCGCGAGGGAATCGGGCATCGCCTCCTCGGCCATCAGGACAATCTCCGCCAGGCGGGGCCAGCCGGGGGAGGCCTTCACAAAGGCCGAAAGATTGGTGAAATCCACAGGCCGCCAGGTGATGACATCCCCCTTCTGGGTGCAGATGAGCCAATAGAACACCCGGCTGCCCAGAGGGTCCGCCGCCCGCATAGAGGCCGCGCGCGCCTCGGCCCACGCCCCCTTGGCCGCCAGGGCCAGGGCGATCTGCCCCCCATCCGCCCGCGTCAGAGCGGGGGCCAGCAGGCAAAAAAAGAGGAGCACAGCCGCGCGCACGGGCCCAAACACCACAACTCCGCAGGCCGTTTCAAGGCCCCACCCGGCGGTGGACATGGGGGGGGTGTGGGGCTATACCCAGCGAGAGCCCCCACATGCCCAAAGACACCGTCTCCATCCCCATAGAGCGCATCGCGGCGTCCATCTACCTCATCCGTGGGGAGAAAGTGATGCTGGACCGGGACCTTGCGGACATATACGGCGTCAAGGCCATCGCCCTGCGGCAGCAGGTCCGGCGCAACCCGGACCGCTTCCCCCCGGACTTCATGTTTCAACTGAACGAGGCGGAGGTGGGCGCCCTGGTATCACAAAATGTGATACCTTCGCGGCAGGTGCTGGGCGGCGCGCTTCCCCTGGCCTTCACGCAGGAGGGTATTGCCATGCTCTCCAGCGTTCTGCGCAGCCCCCGGGCCGTGCAGGTCAATATCGCCGTTATGCGCACCTTCGTGCGCCTGCGCCAGATGCTGGCCACAAACGAGGACCTGGCACGCAAGGTGGCCGAGCACGATCGGCAGATTGCGAACCTGTATGCGCACGTGGAGCGCCTTTTGCGGTTGCCGGAGCCCGCGAAAAACCCTATCGGGTTCCGGTTGTATGAGCAGGAGGAGGACTGAAGGCCGGATTGTGGGCACGGGGGGCGTGTGGCACTATACGGGGGACCGATGAACAGGATTTTCACCACAGAGGGCACGGAGAGCACGGAGCCTGATATGAATGCTTTATTTAAGAGAATTCATAAAGAATGTGTCAAATCGCCCCCCATCCCCAAGAAACTCTATCACTATACAGGAATGGATTCCGCAAAAAGCATAGTAGAGGGAAATGAAATATGGTTTACAAACGCTCATTTTATGAACGATTCCAAAGAAATAAAAAGCGGACTTGAAATTGCTTGGGAAATTCTGGAGGAATTTTGGCATAGATGTGACACTGAAGAAAATGGCGATATAGCCATGTTTTTCTACTGCTTAGCAAATGTTTGTGTCTTGGTTTTTGAGGAAAGAGAAGAAAGAGAGCAGCTTTTAAAAAAACTTGAGAACCAGCTTTCTGTGACGCAAAACAGTCAGTTTTGTATATTTCGCGATTTAAGGCCAAGGGATATATTTGTTTCGTGTTTTTCCGGAGAAAAATCAATAGATTCTTTGCCTATGTGGAACATGTATGCAGATTCTGCAAATGGGGTTAATATAGGATTTAATGGAAATAATTTAATAAAGAGACACCTTGCCCTTAAACACAATATATTTCCAAACGTTGGTTTTATAAAGGTTGTCTATAAAACAGAAAAGTATAAAACAATAATAAAAAATTATTTTGAAAAACTTTATAAGTTTATTATAAATACCAAGAAAGAAAACCGAAGCATGTCAGGGCTGGCAAAAAATAGATATTTTTTCTCTCTTGCTGTAGATTACATGATTATGATTGTAGTATCATATAAAAACTCATTTTTTTCCCATGAGGACGAGTGGCGCCTGTTTCTAATCTACTCAAGAGAAAAAAATCATAAAAATAAATTTTTTGATATAAAAAACAATATTATAAATTCTAAATTTAAAATACAATACAATGATAATAATTCTTCAATTATTGAAGATTTTATTGTTGGTCCAAACAATTTAAATGACAGAGACTGGATTTATAATTGGCTTTTAAATTCTGGCTGTAAAGCAAACGTCATAAAGTCTGAAATTCCATTTAGAAGAACTAAGAGTAACGCCACATAAAAATGCCCAAACGCACTGACATACACTCCATTTGCATCATCGGCGCGGGGCCCATCGTCATCGGCCAGGCGTGCGAGTTTGACTACTCCGGCGCGCAGGCGTGTAAGGCCCTGCGGGAGGAGGGCTATCGCGTGGTCCTCATCAACTCCAACCCCGCCACGATCATGACGGACCCGGACCTGGCCGACGCGACGTACATTGAGCCCATCACCCCGGCCATGGTGGCCAAGATCTTAGAACAGGAAAAGCCCGACGCCCTGCTCCCCACCATGGGGGGGCAGACGGCGCTGAACACCGCCCTGGCCCTGGAGCGCGACGGGACCCTCGCGCGCCTATCCATAGAGCTCATCGGCGCGAAGGCGGACGTGATTGACCGCGCCGAGGACCGGGAGAAGTTCCGCGCCACCATGGACCGCATCGGCCTCGCCTCCGCCAAGAGCGTCATGGTCACGTCCTTACGCGAGGCGCACGAGATGATGGACGCCGTGGGCCTCCCGGCTATCATCCGCCCCTCCTTCACCCTGGGCGGCACGGGCGGCGGCGTGGCGTACAACCGGGAGGAGTACGCCCGCATCGTCAAGGAGGGCCTGGACGCCTCCCCCACGCACCAGGTGCTTATAGAAGAATCCCTCCTGGGCTGGAAGGAGTTTGAGATGGAGGTCGTGCGCGACCGCGCCGACAACTGCATCATCATCTGCGCCATTGAGAACATAGACCCCATGGGCGTCCATACGGGGGACTCCATCACCGTCGCCCCGGCTCTGACCCTTACAGACAAGGAATATCAGATTATGCGCACGGCGTCCCTGGAAGTCCTCCGCGCTGTGGGGGTGGAGACCGGGGGCTCCAATGTCCAGTTCGCCGTGAACCCTGCCGACGGGCGCATGATCGTGATTGAGATGAACCCGCGTGTCTCGCGCTCCAGCGCGCTGGCCTCCAAGGCGACGGGCTTCCCGATCGCCAAAGTGGCGGCCAAGCTGGCCGTGGGGTACACCCTGGACGAGTTGGGCAACGACATCACCGGGGGCCGGACGCCGGCGTCGTTTGAGCCCACGATTGACTATGTGGTGACCAAAATCCCCCGCTTCGCGTTTGAGAAGTTCCCCGGCGCGGACCCGGTCCTGACCACCGCTATGAAATCCGTGGGCGAAGTCATGGCTATAGGGCGGTGTTTTGAGGAATCACTGCACAAAGCCCTGCGGTCTCTGGAAACGGGCCTGACAGGCCTGGACCCCGTATCAGCAGACAATCTCCGCGCGGCCATCGCCAAGCCCACACCGCAAAGAATTCTCTATATTGCCCAGGGGTTTAGGGAGGGTTTTTCACTGGAAGAGGTGCACGACCTATGCAGTGTGGACCCGTGGTTCCTGGCGCGGATAGAACGTATTGTATCGGAAGAAAAGCGCATACAAGACAGCGGCCTACCGGTCGAACCTCATTCTTGGGAGGAGGTCAAGCGCCTGGGCTTTTCAGACAAGCGCCTTGCCGCCCTGACCGGCCAGGACGAGGCCCAGGTCCGCACCGCGCGCCACGCCGCGGGCGTGCGCCCGGTGTACAAGCGCGTAGACTCCTGCGCCGGAGAAATCCCCTCCGCCACGGCGTATATGTATGGGTGTTATGAAAGTTAGGCTTGCCCCGCAAATGCCGCGTCTGCGATGTGCATCTCGGCCGTCACGCGTCCGCCCCAGGCGTTGCGGGCCAGGGCACCAGCGATGTGCATAGGGCGGGAGCCCGCGGTCAGCAGGGCCTGGCCCAGCGCTGTGTCCTCGGCCCGGAAGGCAATGGCCTTCATACGGGGCCCGCCCTCTGCGTCTGCCACCTGCACGCGCACGTGGCCAGAGCCCACGACGTCCGCCGCCCAGACGCGCACGTTCCCCAGGGCGAACAGGGGCTCTGCATGTCCCTGCCCGAAGGGGCCTATGCGGTCATGCACCAGGGCCACCAGGTCCGGCCCCGCACCACGGACAGAGAGTGCCCCGGCAATGGTGGTCTCCTCCGGGCCCCCCTCCTCCGCCACGTTCTCTTGCGCACAGGCGCACAAAAAATCCCGCAAGTCCGACACCTTGGTGGGATCAAGCGTGAACCCGCCCGCCGCCGCGTGCCCGCCACCCTTGATCAGGACACCGGCCTCCACTGCGGCCGCCAAGGCCCGGGCGATATGCACGCCGGGCACGGAGCGGGCCGACCCCCGGCCCTCCACTATGCCCTCCCCATTTTTGGCGTAGGTGACAACGCACGCCGGGCGGGCGTACCGGTCCTTCAGCCGCCCAGCCACCAGGCCCGCAAGGCCAGGGTGCCACCCCTCGTCCTCCACCACGATCACCGGGTCGCCGTCCAGGCCCAGCGCGCGCACCTTCGCCGCTGCCTCCTTTTCCATGGCTGTTTGCAGGCTCCGCCGCTTGGCATTGCAGTCGTTCAGGGCATGCGCAATGTCCAGCGCCTGGCCCGCATCGTCGGTGGCCAAAAGGTGCGCACCCAGGTCTGACTCGTGCACGCGCCCCCCGGCATTGATCCGGGGGCCCAGGGCAAAGCCCAGGTCGCGGACAGTCGGCGCCTCTGACAGGCCCGAGACCTCCATCAGGGCCTTTAGTCCCGGGTTGGTCGTCCGCGCCATGCGCTCCAGCCCGCTGCGCACGAGGAGGCGGTTGGGGCCCTTGAGGGGCACCATGTCACACACTGTCCCAAGAGCCACCAAGTCGAGCCAGTCGCGCAGGGGCGGCTCTGCGCGGCCCCCATAGAACCCTCTGCGGCGCAGCTGTGCGTTCACCGCCACGCAGAACAAGAGGGTGACGCCCACAGCGGCCAGCATCTCCAGGCCCGAGGCGTCGTCCGCCCGCTTTGGGTTAACGATAACATCCGCCGGGGCCAGGGGGCCGCTCGCGTCGTGGTGGTCTAGGACGATGAGGGCCAGGCCCGCGTCCTTCCCGGCCTGGAGGGCCTGGACGGCCGTGGTGCCACAGTCCATGAGGACCACCAGGTCCGCCCCCTGCGCACGCAGCGTCCGCAAGGCCTTGGCGTTGGGGCCGTAGCCCTCGGACAGCCGGTCAGGGATATAGACCGGGGCCTCCACGCCCAGGGACCGCAGAAACCGGCACAGCAAAGCACTGGACGTAGCTCCGTCCACGTCAAAATCCCCGAACAGGGCTATGGCCTGACCGGCGATGACCGATTCGGCCATGAGGTCAGCGGCCTCGGCCATGCCGGCCAGGGTGAAAGGGTCTGGGAAGTCTCGGCGGAGCGTAGGGGCCAGGAAGCTGTCCACCGCGCCGGGGGCGACGCCCCGCGCGGCCAGAAGGCGCGCTATCACCTCCGGCACGCCGTGGGCACGCATGATGGCCTGCGCCGCGCCCGCGTCCACGGGGGGCGAAACCCAGCGCGCGCCGGCGAGCGAGCGCTCCACGTTGAACAGGGCTGGAGTCACGGCCCCTCCTAGTAATAGAGGTTCGGCAGGTAATAGACCGGGATAAGGTACGCCCACAGGCCAAGCGTCACAAGAGCCGTGGCGGCCAAAACCACAACGCCCCCCAGTTTTGCGGCCTTTAGGTCTAAGAGGCCCCCGCAGTCCCAGATAAGGTGCCGCACGCCGTTGAGGGCGTGATAGGCCCCTATGGCCGTCAAGGGGGCCAGGGTGGCCAAGCCCCAGAGTGAGCCGCAGTACCAAGTGAACACGGCGTATGACCCCGGCCCCAGCGCTGCGGCGATGAGCCACCAGGCAAACATGACAAGGCCGTAGCCCAGCCACACGCCCGTAGCGCGATGAAGGATGGACAGGCCAGAGGTCATCCTCTGCCGGTTGATAACGGACCAGAAGGGGGACAGGGGCCTTTGCGCAGTATTCTCCATGGTCCGCAAGCCTACGCGCACGCGCGCAGGCTGGCAAGGGCTTACGCAGACGTGCGCAGGGTCACCCACTCCTCCGCCGCCGTGGGATGGACGGCCATGGTGCGGTCAAAGTCGCCCTTGGTTGCCCCGGCGGTCAGGGCCACGGCCAGGCACTGGAGCATTTCTGGCGCATCCGCGCCCAGCATGTGAATGCCCACAACGCGGTCCGTGGCGCGGTCTACGATCAGCTTCATGAGCGTGCGCTCCGGAGCGCCGGACAGGGTGTTCTTCATGGGGCGGAATCGGGTCTTGTATATCGCGATATCCAACCCTTGCGCCCTCGCCTGCTCTTCCGTCAGGCCCGCGGTGCCGATGGGCGGGGCAGAGAACACGGCGGTGGCGAGGTTCTCATAGTTCACAGACGGCGTGGGGTTGCCCGGCGCGAACAGGAAGTCCGCCACGGCGTGCCCCTCGCGTATGGCCACGGGGGTCAGGGCATAGCGGCTGGAGATGTCCCCCACGGCGAAGATGTGCTTTTGGGGTGTGCGATAATGGTCGTCCACGTCCAGCATGCGCTTGGCGTTAACAGATAGGCCCGCGTTTTCCAGGCCGATGTCTAGTGCGGCATCGCGCCCAATAGCGGCCAAGACCACGCCGTAGTCGCGTTCGTCCCCTTGCGTGTCTAGGACGCGATACGCATCGCTTGTCTTTGAGATTTCCGTTATGTTTCGCCCGAAATGCAGGGTGATGCCCTGCTGCGCCATTTCCTCTGCCAGGGCAGAGCGGATATCGTCGTCAAAGCCGCGCAAAAACAGGGATCTGCGGTACATGAGGTCCACCTTGACCCCCAGTCCGGACAAGATATGCGCAAACTCCACAGCGATGTACCCGCCGCCCAGGATCAGGGCGGTCTGGGGCAAGACGTCCAAGTGGAACATATCGTCAGAGGTCTTGGCGTGCTCTCCACCAGGGATGCCCAGGCGGCGGGGATAGCCGCCCGTGGCAATTATTATGTTTTGCGCCGTGTGGGTCTTCCCGCCGACCTCTATGGCATGGGGCCCGGCAAAGCGCGCAAAACCTTTGACAATCTGTACGCCCGCCGACTCCAGGCCCTTACGGTACAGACCGTTCAGCCGCGCGATTTCCGCATCTTTGTTATCCCGCAGAGTGGGCCAGTCAAAAGCGGGGCACTTTGTGACAGCCCAGCCAAAACCGGGCGCGGCAGCGAACTCTGTGGACATGTCCGCCGCATAAGCAAACAGCTTTTTGGGAACGCAGCCCAGATTCACGCACGTCCCGCCCAAGGCAGAGGCCTCCGCAAGCGCCACGCGGGCACCGTGCTGCGCTGCTATACGCGCCGCGCGCACGCCTCCGCTGCCCCCACCCATAACAAAAAGGTCAAAATCCATTGCGCCCCCACCGCCTGTGAAGCCAGAGCCACTGCCCCGGCTCGGCCCGTATCCACCTCTCCATGTGTGCGTTGATGTCTGCCAAAACAGACTCATCGCTGCGGCCCGCCACCTCCAGAGGTTCGGCGATGGTAATCACAAACCGGGCGCAGGGCAACCGGCGGATGGACACCAGAATAAGAGCCGCGCCATACCGCCGCGCGAGGCGCACGGGCGCTGGGTTGGTCCGCGCAGGGCGGCCAAAAAAGGGGACATCGGGCCCCTCGTTGTACTTTTGGTCCGCCAGCATCCCCGCCACGCCCCCATTCCTCAGGGTCTGGACCAAGCGGGGAGCGGTAACTCTGTCGCCCTTGGACAGTGCCTGCTCCACCCCAGAGGTCCAGCGCGCGCGCGCCAAGAGGCGCGCAACCCAAGGGTTGTTCGGCTTCCGGTACGTCAGGGCCATTTGCGCACCGGTCATATGAATAAAGAAGGGCACAAGAACCTCCCAGTTTGCCAGGTGCCCAGAAACAAACAGTGCCCCTCGGCCACTGGCCAAAGCGGCGCGGGCAATCTCGGCCCCCTCCACGGTCACCCGGCTCTCCACGATGGTACGCAGGTGGGGGTACTCCGCGATAACGCGGCCCAGATTGTCCCACATGTCCGCGATGGCCTTGTTGCGCCCCCCTTCGGGGAGGTCTGGCATGGCCCAGGCCATGTGGGCTGCGGCCCGGCGGCTCTGGGGCAGACAAGGGCCGAAGGTGCGGGCCAGGCCCCCGATAAGGCCTGACGCCCAGGCCACGGGCAGGAGAGACAGGGCCCAGAAAAGCGCAGTCAGGGCGGCCCCCTCGCACGCCCAGGCGGCGCGGGTGGCAAAGCTGGGAGTGCGCCCGGGGGCCCGCGCCATGGCCGCGCCCTCACAAGAACCGGTGGAGAATGAGGACGTCCACCTGCCCCAGCGTGGGGTAGGCGAAGCCGCGGACCAGCGCGTAGGTCTCCCCCGCCGCCACGATAGGCCGGACGAAGGGCAGGGCGTCGGCGAAACCGGCCGCGTCCAGGCGCGCGATGCGCACGGGGGCCCTTACGCCGCCGCTGCCGCGCCGACCTTGGCCAGGCGCGCGAGGACGTAGTGGAGCACGCCCCCGCTCTTCCAGTAGGCCTCCTCCGCTACGGTGTCTATGCGGCTGCGCAGGGGCACCTCCTTGGTCTGCCCGTCGGTATAGGTGACAGTGAGAGTCAGCCGCGCCTTGACCAAGCCGCCTGCGGAAATGCCGCGTATGGTGAAGCTCTCCAGGCCTGTGAGGCCCAGGGCCTCGCGCGTGCCGGGGCCGTCCGCGAACTCCAGGGGCAAGACGCCCATGCCGATGAGGTTAGAGCGGTGGATGCGCTCAAAGCTCTCTGCCACGGCGGCGCGGATGCCCAGTAGGGCGGGCCCCTTTGCGGCCCAATCGCGCGAGGAGCCGGTGCCGTACTCCTTCCCGGCGATGACGATGAGGGGCACCCCCTGCTCCGCGTAGCGCATGGCGGCGTCATAGACGCTCGTCTGCTCTCCGGACGGGGCCATGCGGGCCATGCTGCCCTCTGTCCCCGGCACAGCGAGGTTTTTGAAGCGGACGTTCGCGAAGGTCCCGCGCATCATCACCTCGTGGTTCCCGCGCCGCGCGCCGTAGGAGTTAAAGTCCGTGGGTGTCACGCCCAAATCTATGAGGTATGACCCGGCAGGGCTGTCTTTTTTGATGGCCCCGGCGGGGGAAATGTGGTCCGTGGTGACGCTGTCCCCCGCGAGGACAAGGGCCCGCGCATTCTCTATGTCCCCCGGCGCGCGCCCACCCTCTGGTGAAAAGTCGGCGAAGTAGGGGGGGGAGGCGATATAGGTGGAAGCGGCGTCCCAGGCATAGGTCTTGCCCGCCTTCACGGCCACGTCCTGCCACTCCTCGGGCCCCTTGAAGACGTCCGCGTACTTCTCTCGGAACATGGCCGGAGAAAGACACGCCTCAACAGCAGTCTTGACCTCTTCTGTGCTGGGCCACACGTCCCTGAGGAACACGGGCTGCCCCTGGGGGCTTTTGCCGATGGGGTCTTTAGAGACGTTTAGGCGCACGCTCCCCGCGATAGCGTAGGCCACGACCAGGGCCGGGGAGGCCAGATAGTTGGCCCTAATATGGGGGCTGATGCGCCCCTCAAAGTTTCTGTTGCCGGAAACGACGGAGGCCAGGGTCAGGTCCGCGCCCTCTGCGGCGGCGAGCAGGGCCTCGTCCAGAGGGCCGGAGTTGCCGATGCAGGTGGTGCAGCCATAGCCCACAAGGTGAAAGCCCAGCGCGTCCAGGTCTTCCGTAAGGCCGGCCTCGTCCAGGTATGCCGTCACAACCTGAGAGCCAGGGGCCAGGGAGGTCTTCACCCATGCCGGGACCTTCAGGCCATAGGCCCGCGCCTTGCGGGCGAGCAGGCCGGCGGCGACCATGGCATGAGGGTTGGAAGTGTTGGTGCAGCTGGTGATCGCAGCGATGGCGATGTGCCCGTGGTCCAGGGCATAGCCCCGGCCCTCCACGGGTGTCGCCTTCTCGGGACCCAGGAGGTCGTTCGCGGCCTGCGCGGCCTGTGATAATGGGATGCGGTCCTGCGGGCGCTTGGGCCCCGCTATGGATGCCTCCACGACGGACAGATCGATCTCCAGAACCTCAGTGAATATGGGCTCCTCTGCGCCCGACTCGCGGAACAGGCCTTGCGCCTTCGCATACGCCTCCACAAGGGCCACAGTGGCCACGTCCCGCCCGGTAAAGCGCATGTAGTTCAAAGTCTCTGCGTCCACGGGGAAGAAGCCGCATGTCGCCCCGTACTCCGGCGCCATGTTGGCGATGGTAGCGCGGTCCGCCAGGGAGAGGCTGTCCAGACCGCCCCCGCAGAACTCCACAAACTTATCCACAACGCCCTTCTTGCGCAGGGCCTCCACGATTGTCAGGACCAGGTCCGTGGCCGTGACACCCTCACGCAGCGCTCCTTTCAGGCGTACGCCCACAACCTCGGGGATCAGCATGGAGTTCGGCTGGCCCAGCATCCCGGCCTCGGCCTCAATGCCGCCAACGCCCCAACCCAGGACACCCAGGCCGCCGATCATGGTGGTGTGGCTGTCCGTGCCAACGCAGGTGTCGGGGTAGGCGATTTTTTGCCCCGGGTGGTCCTCATCCTCCTCGGCCCACACAACCTTGGCCAAGTACTCCAGGTTCACCTGGTGGCAAATCCCCGTGCCGGGCGGGACGACAGAAAAGTTCTTGAAGGCCCCCTGGCCCCACTTCAGGAACTCATACCGCTCGCGATTGCGCTCAAACTCCCTTTTGACGTTCTCTTCATACGCGCTGGCTGTGCCAGAGGCGTCCACCATTACGGAGTGGTCGATAACAAGGTCCACGGGCACCAGGGGATTAATGAGCTCTGGATCACCCCCAGCGGCAGCCATGGCATCGCGCATGGCCGCCAGGTCCACAACGGCGGGCACGCCCGTGAAGTCTTGCATCAAGACGCGGCCCGCGCGGAAAGATATCTCGTGCGCTGAGCGCACCTCCTTGACCCGGTCGGCCAGGGCCTGGATGTCCTCCACCGTCACGGTGACGCCATCCTCGCACCGCAAGAGATTTTCCAAAAGGATCTTGAGAGAATATGGCAGGCGAGAAATATCCCCTATTTTTGCTGCGGCCTTTTTGAGGGAGCAGATGGTATAGGCACTGCCGCCGACGTTCAGGGTTTCGCGGGTGCTTAGGGTGTCCTTGCCAATGCGGGCCATGAGGGTCCTCCTTCTCGTTTTTGCTGCGGGCAGGGTACACGCGTCAGGGCAGGGAGTGAAGGGGTCTTCGCCCAGATTGCCTGCTGCGCTGCGGCAAATCTACCCTTTGCTTACCGCCCTCTCGCTCTGCCCGGTCTTTTGGATGTGGACCTGCCAACCGACGTGGAGGATGCGGTAGAGCCCCGCCTTCATGCGCAAGAAGGCGTTTATGGCCCCGGCGGGATTGTCGCGCGGGCGGGCGTAGAACTTCCACAGGTAGTCATCCATGAGCATAACGCCGCCGGTCTTGAGGGCGTCAAAGCCCATGACCAGGTCCAGCATCACGTCGTCGGCATAGTGAGAGCCGTCCACATAGACAACGTCAAAGGCCTGCTGGGCCCTGTGCGCGTGGAATGGGCCCTGTGCGCGTGGAAAAAGTCAGAGGAAGGCCCCTTGCGCTTTGTGATTCTGCCAGAAAAGGGCGCGGTGTTTGCGTCAAACCGCTGCTCTATGGCGTGCACTTCCGGGGTTCCGGCGTGTTCGTCAGATCCGGCCCAGGTGTCCACGCAGGTGATGTGCGCCTGGGGGAAGAAAGACATAAAAAAACACAGTGGACATGCCCTCCCAAGAGCCGATCTCCAAAATGCGTACAGGGTCACCGGACTGCGCCAGAGGCTCCAGGGCCGGAATACACTGGGGGATGTTGCCGGTGAAGAAGTCCGAGGAGACGTCCAGTGCGGCGACTTGGGCCCGAAAGGCGCGCACCTGGTCGGCGTAGGCTGCCCTGCGCTCGGCCTTGCGGGCGATATACGTGGCAAAGGCCTCTATGGCCTCCGGCGGCGCGTCGGTCTCGCGCAAAAAGCGCATGAACCTGACGGTGGGAGACAGGCGCCTTCGGACAAACCGGCGGATGGGCAGAGGAATGCGCGTTTCCAGGGAATCGCACCAAGCCTTAAGCGTCTGCGCTCCGGTGTAGGTCATGCAGGTTGTCCTTTCTAGGGGTGCCTGTCTGCGCAGGCCCGTTGAGCGGCCCGGCGCGTCATTGGGCCGCAGCAAGGCGCGTCTCGCCCTCCTGGGACAAGGCAGCAAACTCTTTGTCCAATGCGGCGACACCGTCTTTAAAGCGCCGAAGGTCGGCCCCGGCGAGGCGCTCGCCCCCCGTGCGCCGCACCTTTGCGGGGTTGACCTGCGTCCCGTTTATAATCACCTCATAGTGCAGGTGCGGGCCCGTGGAGCGGCCCGTGGAGCCCACATACCCGATAACCTGCCCTTGCTCCACGCGAGCGCGGGCCTTCACGCCCTTGGCGAAGCCCTTCAGGTGCGCATAGACGGTCTTTGTGCTTGCGTTGTGCCGGATGCGGATGTAGTTGCCGTAAGTGCTGAACCGGTTTGCCCTCTCCACAACCCCATCCCCAGCGGCGTAGACCGGTGTGCCCGTGGGCGCGGCGAAGTCCATCCCCTTGTGCATCTTGGAATACCCCAAAATCGGGTGCTTGCGCATCCCAAAGCCAGATGAAATGCGCGCGCCGTCCACCGGCGTGCGCATAAGGCCCCTCTTGGCCCCCTGCCCGTCCGGCCCGTAGTACCGAGCCACCCCGTCTTCCCCCACAAAGCGGTACATGCGAATGACCTGCCCTCCCACCTCCAGGCCGGCGTACAGCACCTCCCCCGCGCCCACCACCGCGCCCCCCTCTGTGCGGCGCACGGTGTAGAGAACCTCAAACCGGTCTCCAGGCTGGATGTCCCGCTGAAAATCCACATCCCAAGAGTAGACGTGAATCAGCTGCCCGATGACCGGAATGGGCACCCCCGCAGCCTGCGCCGCGCCATAGAGGGAGCCGTTAATGACTCCCCCTTCCGCGCGACGGACCTCTGTCACTTTGGCTGTTTCCACCTGTGCGGCCACAGCCCCGTCTTCCTGCCCACGCAGAACCACGGTCTTGACCGGGTCCACAGCGATGGAGGCCTGGACAAGGCGGGCTGGGGCGTCGGGCCCGCCGGAGCGGTCGAGCTCTAGGGCTATGGTCTGGCCGGGGCGGATGCGGCGGAGGTTTATGTGTGCCCGGGCCGCCTCCACGGCTTTATACGCCTGGGCGGCAGAGAGCCCTGCGCCGGTCAGAGCGCCAGAAAGGGTGCCGCCCTGGGCGATTGTGACAACCTGCGGGGCAGTTGGCTCCGGGGGTGCCAGAAGAGCGAAGCGCCCCGCGCTTTTCATCTCCGTGGGCGCAGCGGCAGACCTGAGCAGGGCCTCGGCGGGCTTCAGGGCCGCACCTGGCCCTGAAGGGGCGTGAGTCTGGGTTGGCCTGGGCAGCGCAACGGCAAGCGGTGTGCCCTCGACCTTGGCCTGCAGCAAAGCGGGGGCGTGCGCAGCGGGGCCTGCAGCCACCAAAGTCTGCGCAGCGGTGAGGACCCCCGCACCCAAGGTCAAGGCCAGGGTGGCCAGATAGCGCAGGCGCAGAGCCCCTGAGGGGGCCCGCCAGTGGCGGGAGCGCAGGGCGCAGCGGGTTGCCACAGCCTCCTGCAGAATCCCCACCGCTTCCCGCAACCTACACATCGGCATAAGCCCCCAAACCCGTCTGTTTGCTCTAACGCGCGGGGCAGGCCCGCGATATGGCCCTATACGCCTTGGCAGAACCTTTAAGGCTGAACGTATCTGTTGTCAGAGTCCCACGTGACGAGGTCCCCCGCACAACCATGGTTACGCCCTTGGCGATTGCCTGGGCCAGGTCCATGTCTGATCCGACCTCAGCCCAAGCCATGTTCTCGTCCGTAAACAGGGGGAAGACAATCCCATCAATCGTGACCGAGGCAGCAGCGCCGTCTTTATAGGGGTAGCCCGTTTGGTAGCTGAACACGTCCCGCGCGCCCTCTGCCGGACGGTGCGTCACAAAGGCCCGTATGTCTCCCCGAAGGGTGTACTTCCCCTCGGCCCGCGCGGGCTCGGATACCATGTAGCAGACTTTGCCCCCCGGGGCCTCGGCCATAAAGGCGGCCCAGGAGCCGAACGTCCCCAGCAACCGGGGCGACTCGGCGTAGGCCGTGGAGGCAAAAGACATGCATAGAGCCGCCAAGCAGACCAGAGTGACAAAAGGCTTGCGGGGCATGTGTTTAAGGGGGGCTATCATGGATATTGCGTGCGCTTAGTTTTTTCTCCCCGCACCTTAACCCACTGCGCGCGGCCTGCCAACCCGGCCACGCAAATTTTATCCACAAAAACCGCCTGTGGTCATGGTTGCGTCCTCAGCTTCACCCCCGCCAGGCACAAGGCTGCAGCGGTCTCAGAGCGCAGGACTTCAGGCCCCAGCCACAGGGCGCGGACATTCGGGTGGTCCGCCGCCAGGCGCTCCAGGAACGCCAACTCCGCCGCATCAAAGCCGCCCTCGGGCCCGATAAGAAAAGCGCAAGGCGTTGAGAGCGCAACAGAGCCAATATAAGGCACAGACCCCGCCTCCCGGCGCTCAAGGCACACGTACAACGGCCCCGGCCTCTGCGACCAGCGCGCCACGGCGGCGTGCAAAGACGCTGGCGCGTGCAGAGCGGGCTGGAGGAGGCGCTCGGACTGCTCTGCCGCGCCCAGTGCCCAGGCAGTCAGGCGTTCGGGCGTAAGGGTGGCTGAAGCCTGGCCCAACGTCCGCGCCGTCCGCACGGGCGCGAGATCTGTGGCCCCCAGCTCCACGGCCTTTTCCACCAGGGCGGCGCAGCGCTCCCGCTTTATGGGCGCGAACAAAAGGGCGGGGCCGGGGGCCCGCGCGGGCTGCGAGCGGACCTGGCGGTCGGCCACAAGGGATGAGGACTCAAGCCGCGCGAGCCACTCCCCCTCCCGTCCGTTGAACGCCCGGACCATAGCCCCGTCACGCAGGCGCAGGGCACCGCGCAAGTGCCGGGCTTGCCCAGGTGCCAGGGGCAATACGGCCCCCGGCGCGAGCGGGGCGTCTGTATATACCCGAGGCAGGGTGTGGAGATCCGGAGGCGCAGTGGGCATACACCCACTATACGCGTGGACGGCGGAGCCTCGCCAGAGACCGATATGTAAGGCCCCTGCCCCGCCTGTGGATCTAGCGGGGATTGTACGCCCCATAAAAGACGTACGCCGCTGGACCGGTCATCAGGGCGTGGTCATCTGCCTCGCGCCAGTGGATGTCCAGATCTCCGCCGTCCAGGGTGACACGAACGCGACGGGCAACGAGGCCCCTGGCGGCGGCGGCGGCCACAGTGGCGCAGGCGGCGGAACCGCAGGCGGGGGTGAGGCCCGTGTCCCGCTCCCACACGCGCAGGCGGATGGTGGCAGGGCCCGTGACCTGGACAAAAGAGACATTCGCCCGCTTTGGGAAGGCCGGGTCCCGCTCATACCGGGGGCCAAGCCTGCCCACGTCTGTGGCCTCCAGGTCGTCCACAAAAAGGACGCAGTGGGGGTTGCCAACGTTCACGGCAGCGGGCCCACCCGGCAGGGGGAGGGTCAGAGCCTCCACTCGCGCGGGGCCCATGTCCGCCGTCACGCGCCCGTCCGCCTCCAGTGTGCAGGGCAGCAGGCCCGCCACGCTCTCCAGAAGAACTTCGGGGCGGCGCCTTTCCTCAGCGATGAGGCGGGCGGCGCAGCGGGTGGCGTTGCCGCAGGCTTCGATCTCCGTGGCGTGGGGCGCGTTGAAATTGCGCACAAAGGCGTCTGCGCCGGGGCTGCGGGGGGGCAAGAGGAGCACGACCTGGTCGCAGCCCACGCCCCGCCGCCGATCGGCCAGGGCAGCAAGCGCCGATTGCGGGGGGACCTCCCCCCCCTTACGCAGGTCCAGGACCACAAAGTCGTTGCCCAGGCCGTGCATCTTCAGGAAGGGAACGGGGGCCACGGCCTGGGGCACGGTCTTTGGCCTAGTGCGCCATGTTCGCGTGGAGAAGGTCCCACAGGCCCGTGCGCTTCAATTCCGCCGTACAGGCAGCGCTGATCTTGGCCTCATTCTCGCGCACGCAGCGGGCCAGTCGGCCTTCGCCCACCTCCACGTTCCCACAGAGCGTGGCCCGCTCCGTCTCGCACGCACCATAGGCGTTGCCCAGGGTCCCCGAGGCGACCTCATTGGCCAGAGCGGCCTCAAGAATGCCCAGTTCGCACCGCTCGGTCAGCTTGTCCTCATGCGCCAGGAGGCACAAAAGGGGCCGATTCGCGCCGGGCGTAACGTGCCGGCACCAGCGGTTCATGTCCCGCGCGCACCCCGTGATGGGGGTTGTGATGACATAGTGGTCCCGGACCACGACAGGCCGCTTTTCGTCCGTGGCCAGGGCCGGTGCGGCCAGGGCGCAGGCGGCCAAAAGTGTGATGGCAAAACGTTTCATGGTGTCAGTCTCCTTTGCTGTGGTTGGCTGCCCACCCCGTGAGAACCACACCTGCCTCCGGAAGTCAACTCGCCGAATCGGGTCAGGCCCGTTATACTCCTTCACGTCATGTGGTTTGTGCTCTTTCTCCTCCTGGGTCTCGCGCTGGGCTCTTTCGCCACGGCGCTGGCCGCGCGGGCGGAAGCGGGGCGCACCTGGACCATGTTCACGGGCCGCTCGGCATGCCCGGCGTGCGGGACCACTCTCACGGCGCGCGACCTGGTGCCGGTGTTGTCCTGGCTCCTCGCCAGGGGCCGGTGCCGGCACTGCGGCGCGCGCATCTCCCCGGCCTACCCCGCCACGGAGGTTGGCTGCGCCCTGGCCGCGCTGGCCATCTACGCCACCCACGGGGCGACGCTGGAATCGGCCCTCCTCATGGCCGCGCTGCCCCTTCTGGCGGCCCTCCTCCTTGTGGACCTGCGGGCGTACCTGTTGCCGGATATTCTGGTAATGCCGATCGGGCTCATGGGCCTATGGCTCAACCCAGGCCTAGAACATATCGCGGCCGCAGCCCTGTACGCGGCCCTGCCCTGGGCCGTGGGCTGGGCCATGTCCAGGGTCTTGAAAAAAGATGCCCTGGGCCTGGGGGACGTAAAGTTTTGCGCGGCGGCGGGGGCCTGGCTGGGTCTTGGTCCCCTGCCATGGTTCTTTGTTGTGGCGGGAGTGGCTGGCATCGCCCTGGGCGCAACCTGGCGCTGGGCAGGGCGCGGCGCGGCATTTCCCTTTGGTCCTGCCCTCATCGCGGCTCTTGCGGTTCTTCTCCTCTGGCCGTAAACTCCGGGCCATGGACCTTACCCAAGTTTTGGCCTTTGCCCTGCAGAACAAGGCCTCGGACCTGCACCTCAGCGCAGGAAGCCCGCCTGTCATCCGCGTGAACGGTATCTTGCGCCGTGTGAAGGCTGAGGCCCTGTCCAGCGACGACATCAGGAGGATGATCTACTCTGTGATGAGCGAGGAACAGCGCTCCGCGTATGAGAAGGATTGGGAGCTGGACTTCGCCATTGCCATGGGGGAAAAGGCCCGCTTCCGCGTGAACGCCTTCACCACGCGCTTGGGCACCTGCGCGGTCTTTCGGTCTATACCGACAGAAGTGCCCACGATTGACGAACTGGAGCTTCCCCCCATCATGCGCCGCTTTGCGGAGCTGGAGGACGGGCTGGTCCTTGTCACGGGTCCCACGGGGTCTGGGAAGTCCACAACGCTCGCGGCCCTGATCCACCACATCAACCTGACGAAGCCCAAGCACATCTTGACCATTGAAGACCCGGTGGAGTTTTTCCACAGCTCCAAGCGGGCCCTGATCTCACACCGGGAGGTCGGGGTGGACACAAAGGACTTTAAGATGGCCCTCAAAAGCGCGCTGCGTGAGGACCCGGACGTTATCCTTGTGGGGGAGCTTCGGGACTATGAGACCATATCCCTGGCCCTCACGGCTGCGGAGACCGGGCACCTGGTGTTTGGCACCCTCCACGCCTCCAGCGCATACAAGACCATAGACCGGGTTATAGACGTCTTCCCGCCCCAGGATAAAGCCATGGTCCGCACCATGCTTGCGGGATCTTTGCAGGGCGTAGTGGCGCAGACCCTCTTGCGTCGGGCGGACGGCTCGGGGCGTATCGGGGCATTTGAGGTCCTCGTGGGCACAAGCGCCGTGCGCAACCTCATACGGGAAAATCAGATTGTGCAGCTTTTCTCCATGATGCAGACCGGGATGCGCTATGGCATGGTGACCATGGAGGATGCCGTCATGCGCCTTCTGGAGAGCGGTATCATCAACGAGGACGAAATGCGCCGGGTTCTGCTGGAGGTCTCAGACGAGAACACAGCCTTCGACGCGAAGTCGGAGCCAGCAGAGCGCATGCCCGCCGCCCTGGGCGGCACGGGCAAGTCCCCTGCAAAAGAAACCTCCCAGAGCGAAGAGGACTACGCGTTTTGACTGGGATTCAGGGCATAAATGTTGTGATGGGCTACCTCCGGACCATGGGGGAACGGGGGGCCACGGACCTCTACCTTACCCTCGACTTCCCCCCCCTCCTCCGGGGTGACGACGTAACCGAGACGTTGTCGGATGAGCCCCTCACCCTAGATGACCTAGACCTGGTGATGAACGCCATTCTCACGCGGCGGCAACTGCGGGAGTTCGCGGTGAAATTGGAGCTGAACACCGCCCTGGACGCAGGGCCCCTAGGCCGCTACCGCGTAAACGTTCTGCGGCAAAAACAGCAGCCCGCCCTGGTCATCCGGCGGATTATTTCCAATATCCCAGACTTCTCCGCCCTCCGCCTACCGCCCATTATGGCCCGCCTGGCTATGGAGCACAACGGCCTGGTCCTGGTGACAGGCCGCACAGGATCTGGCAAAACCACAACACTGGCCTCCATGATTGACTACCGCAATGAACGCACGCCAGGGCATATCCTGACCATTGAAGACCCGATTGAGTATTACCACGAACACAAGAAATGCATCGTCTCGCAGCGCGAGGTTGGCGTGGACACGGAGTCTTTCTATGAGGCCATGCGCAACTGCCTGCGCCAGCGCCCTGACGTCATCCTGGTGGGGGAGATTCGGGACCGGCACGCCATGGAGCAAGCCCTGACCATCGCCTCCTCCGGCCACCTGTGCTTGGCCACGCTGCACACAAACAACGCTTATCAGGCCATTGAGCGCATCATCAACTTGTTCCCCGAAGAGGCAAAGGACCAGATCCGCCTGGGCCTGTCCTTGAACCTCCGGGCAATCGTCTCCCAGCGCCTCATCCCCGCGTGCGCGAGAGGGGTCGTGCCCGCTGTGGAGGTCTTGCTGAACGAGGGCCTGGTGCGGGAGATCATTTTGCAGGGCGACCTGCACAAAATCACCTCCATTCTGGAGCGCAACACCTCCCAGGGCATGGCGACCTTTGACCAGTCTATCTTGGACCTCTATGCCCGCGGCCTCATCACCGAGGAGGCTGCGATAAGTCACGCGGACAGGGCCGCAGACCTGAAGATAAAGCTGCAGCAGGTCAAAATGCGGGGGAGCAAGGACGTCCTGCGCGCTATGGACACCTCCTTCCTGGCGTTAGCAGAACGGGAATAGTGGAAGGGCGCCTGTCTCTTCCCGCGTAAGCCTGCCCACAAGGACCGCAAGGCCCCGCGCCAGGGCCGCGCGCCCGGCACCGCTGGGCACAACAAAGTCCGCGCGGGCGCACTTGGTTCGCTCAGGCATCTGTCGGGCCTCCACAGCCGCGAACAAGGCCGCATCCACGCCGGGGCGCGCCAGGGCTCTGGCCCGGCGCAGGAACGGCGGGGCCGTGACGACCACAGTCGCGTCCACCAGGGCGTCTGCCCCCGTCTCAAACAAGAGGGGAACGTCCAGAGCCACCATCCGCGCGCCGGCCCGCCGGTGGCGCACGAGGAAGCGGGCCTGCGCCGCGCGCACATGTGGGTGAATGAGTGCCTCCAGCCGCGCGGCCTCAGCTGGGTCAGTCAGCGCCAGGCGGGCCAGAGCCCGGCGGTCCAGGGTACCGCGCCTGTAAATGCTGGGATAGCGTGCCGCCGGGAAGGCCGCCGGGAGAAGGTGCGCTGCGGCCCGCGCGGCGGCGTCGGCCTCGTGCACCGGCACGCCCATGGCCTCCAACAGCGCGCCCGCCGTGGACTTCCCCGCCGCCATGGAGCCCGTGAGACCGAGGGTGATCATGGCATCCCCTGAAACGCGCAGGTCAGGGCCACAGCCAGAGCGTCCGCCGCGTCCTCCTTTGGCTCCCCACACCCGGGCAGGAGGCGGCGGACCATCAGGGCGATTTGTCCCTTTTCGGCGCGGCCCGTTCCGGTGAGCGCCTTTTTGATGACTGCGGGCGCGAACTCCCGCACCGGCACGCCCGCCCGCGCGGGGGCCAGGACGCACACGCCCCGGGCCTGGCCGAGCTTCAGCGCGCTGGCTGGGTTGCGGTTTACATACGTCTCCTCCACCGCCGCCACGGCCGGGGTGTGCGCGGCCAGCACCGCCGCAAGTCCGGCGTCCAGGGCAGCCAGGCGCACGGCCAGATCCGCGCCCGCGTCGGTCGCCACCACGCCGCAAGCCACAAAGCGCATGCGCTGCGGCGAGAGGGCCGCAATCACCCCCCACCCCGTCCGGGCCAGGCCCGGGTCTATGCCGATAATGCGCATGGGCCGCATGGTGCCCCGCGCCGGGGGCCATGCCAAGGGTCAAGCCCTAGCTAGGGCTGTGTTGCCACCAGGGCAACCAAACGCCCTCCGGAGCGGGGCAAGGGCCCAGGCGCATCACGTCGCATCCTCACCCTGCACCGGTTTTCTGGCTTTGGGCTTGGGTTTGGCCTTCGGCTTGTTAGCATCAGACTTGGGCTTGGACTCGGGCTCCGCCCCGGCCTTGGCCTTCTTTTTGGCCGGAGCCTTTTTCTTCGCCTTTTTTGGGCTCTCCTCGGCGGGCTTCTCCTCACCCTCGTCTGCAAACAGCGCCTCTGGCGTCACCTCCCGCTCCGTCACTGTGGCCATCTCCAGCACAAAGTCCACGGCTTTGTCCTCCAACAGGCTTGCGCGGATAGATTCCAAGAGCGGCTTGTTTTTCACGATCATATCAAAAACGGCCTTCTCCTGCCCGGGCCAGCGCCGCGCGCGGGCCAGGACGGCCTGGCCCAGCTCCTCGTTGGACACGGCCAGTTTTTTCTGCTCGGCGATCGTTGCCAGGATGAGGGCCAGGCGCACCCGCCGCGCGGCTATGGCCCTGTACTCCGCTTCTTCCTCCTCCGTGAGCGCCACCTCCACAGCCCCCATCGCCGCGTCGTCGTCCAGGTCCACGCCCCGCGCCCCGGCCTCGGCGCGCTGCTTTTCGGCCAGGGGGTCTTTTTGTATCTCCGCATACTCCCGCTCCACCAGGCCCGGTGGGGCATCAAAGGTGTGCGCCGCGTCCAAGGCATCCATAACCTGCATTTTCAGGCGCGTGAGGGCCGCCTCGGCTAACTCGGCCCCCAGACGCTTTGTCACCTCGGCCCGCAGGTGCGCCAGGCCCTCGGCACCCACGGACTTGGCGAAGGCCTCGTCCACTTCTGGCGGCTCCGCGCCCTCCCCCGCCTGACTCTTGGCCAGGTTTGCCATCGCCTCGTCCACGTCCTTCTCTGCGGGCGCAGCCACCAGGCGCTCAAACGCCATAGCCTTGAGGTCCGCCAGCGCAACCTCCGGCAGGGGCTCAAAGGTCAGGGTGAAGGAAAAGTCCCGCCCGGCGTCCAGCGCGGCAAGGTCATAGGCCTCCCCCGGCGTGTCCAGGACGGGGCGATCTGAGGGGCGCAGCGCGGCCTCCTCCATGGCCTTGTCCGCCCTCTCATCTATGGCCGCGCGCAGGGTCTCCACCAGAAAGGAGGCGCCATAGCGCTTGCGGAGCAGCTTGGGCGGGGCCTTTCCGGGGCGAAAGCCCGGGAGTTTGGCCTGCCGCGCGGCGTCGGCCAGACGCGCGGAGAACCGCGCTTTTATCTCCGACCCTGGAACCGTCACGGCCACCGTGCACTGGGGCCCGTCCCGCCTCACCTCAACTGCCTGCGCCATGCGTGCTCCTTTCCCCTTTAAGATGTCCGCGGATGGTGCGGGTGAAGGGACTCGAACCCCCAAGGGCCTACGGCCCACTGGGACCTAAACCCAGCGCGTCTACCATTCCGCCACACCCGCGCCCCGGCGGAGCAAACAGCAAAACGGACCAGGACGCAAGGGGTGAAGCGCACGAAAGCAGGAAGGACCCCACGCGCTGCCGTAACGCGTGGGGCTCTATGGTGGTACCCGCACAGCACCTGGGCGGTCTGCGCGGTCTGGTTGCTACAGAGCACAGTCCGTAACGTTTGTCCAGTTGCCGCTAGGACCACAAGTGGCTGTACACCTCGACATCCCGAAGTTCCTATTGACATAGGTACAAGAATCTGATTGTCCGATTCTTGTTCGGCTTAGGGTGCATGCTCCCGGAAAATTCCGTGGCGCACAGAAGCCTATGAAACAGTTCTTAAGGTTTGTCCATTTGCCGCCAGCACTGCACGTGGCTGTACATGTGCTTATCCCTACACCGGTGGGGCTGGCATAGTTGCAAGAACCTATTTCTCCAACGCGTTTTGTAGATACGGAGCATGGCCCAAGATTGCCCCCTGTGCAGAATCCCGTGTCCTGCGGGGGATCGCCTGGGGGATCGCCTGGGCGTTGGGGCTGTGCGCCAAGAATATTGCTTGTTGGCAAGACGCACTGCCACAGTGTGACCATCAACTTTCGCCCCGCAACGCCATCATTATACGCCTCACCCCATCCGGAATACTCCCAAAACAGGGACGGTTCGTACCCGTCGGGGCACGAGCAGGCGCCCGTATAGGGGTTATGATAGCGGCAGGCATTGTCGTCTCCCTCCCCGCCCTTCATATAGATGCCGGCAACATCATACCGCCCAAATGGCCGCCACGCCGCCGCGTGGCAGAACTCCATGAAGCCTGCCGTGTTGTACCGGATGGTGCCGTTGGCGCAGATGGTGGCCTGGCCCTCGTTGCCGGGGCGGACGCCGCCCGCCACGTCCAGCTTGACCTCTGGCGTTGCAGTGCCAATCCCCACGCGGCCATTGTTCTTCACAATCAGACGTGTGATTGGTTCGTCAAGAGGGGTGGGAGATGTGGCCAGGCGCACATCCTCCCCCAGGGTACGCAAGACGATATTCCCGGCCTGGCTATCGGGCGAAAAGTGCCCAGGAGCACCCGCAAGACCAAGGACAGCCCGAGAGCCCCCTGTGCTGTCCGCGAAATTGATGCCCGGGGCACTGTTCTTTTCCGCGTCACCTTGAGCGTCTTCAGATGCTTGCAAAACAATGGTCCGGTCAATGCCCGGGGGATACATGTAGCTCATCACATGTAGGCGAGCCCTCGGTGCGTTCGTCCCGAGCCCGACGAAGCCCGTGTTGCCCTTGATAATCATGTTGCCCCTGAACCCATCTTGCGGATTTGTGCTCCCAAAGAGGAAGTCTGCATCCGTGGGCGCTTGATTGGTATCAACAGCGTTGAACACAAGGCATCCAAATTGCCCCTCGCCGCACAGGCCACTTCTGTCTGCATCTGGGGCATCACGGAAAATCTGGAAGTAGTCGTGCCCACCTGCCTCGGGAAAAACCAGAGCATTGGAGGCATCGTTGACGTTTCCGCTGTAGTCCTTTTGCCCCGATATCATAACCGCACCATCAGACCGGACCCGCATAAGGTCCACCCAGGCATCGCCGTTGTCAAAGTCCGTGCCGCCAATGACCAGGGCATCTCTTTTGGCGCCAGCAGCCGCGCCCGCGTTGTCCCCGATGCGCACGCGCAGTTCAGTGATATCGGCATCGACATTGAACCGCGCGATGGACATGAGGTCTGTGTTAAGGTCTTGCGCGCCGGCAAACACCAGTCTTGTGCCCCACCCCGTGGTGGAGTACGGATCATTGATGGCACCCAGGAGGACCGCAGTGGGCTCATTCGCCCCACTGGGCTCGCGGAGCTCCAGGGCCGACCGGTTCAGGATGCCCGAGCCGTTGGGCCCCGAATACCAGAACACGAGATGATCGTTCCCGTTCATCGGGTTGCCCGTGATCCAGCGGGATTGCTCAGCGCTCCCCTGGCCCGTCGTCCACTCCTCAAAGGACAGCGAGGGCTCCGGCCCCGCCACAAGCACCATGGCAACCCCATTGGCCCCCTGCTCGGCTTCCTCCACGGCGTCGTCCCCCGTGTGGTTCACGATCAGCTGGCTGCGGTTTTCGGTGCCCTTGATGATCACATTGTCCGTGTTGGACTTGTTGAAGATGTCCACAGAGGTGCGCGGCTGCGTGGGCCCCCACCAGCGGTCGTCGTTGTCCGTGCCCAGGGCATAGGTTATCTTGTCGTCGTAGTACTCCACCGCGCCCGCGCCCGTGGTGGCCAGACTAAAGACCCGCTCGTCCACAAAGTTCGCGTTGCCCGCGCCCTGCCAGGCGCAGTTCGCCCCGTCCCCCAGACTCGCCGTCGCGTTGCAGGGCCGGACCATCACCCCCGCCGCAGTGTACGCCCCGTGCCGGGCTTGGCCGGGCGAGAGCACCATAAAGTCCACGGCCTCTGTCACCGGGCTTCCACCCGAGTCCGTGTGAGTCATGCCCACCTGCCCAGGGGGCCGCCCCGCGCCCGTCTGCATCAGGGCCATGTTCTGCGTCAGGTCCTGCGTCACGGCATAGACCAGGCGGTTGCCATAGCCGTCGTAGCCGTACTTGGCCGGGATGCCCAGCGTGGCCGTGGGCACAAACCCTATGACCACAACGTCGCTACCCCCGCTGGCCCCGGCCCCGGTCCTGGCCCAGACGCCACCCGCGTTCGTGCCCGCCGCCATCGTCCGGCAGGCCAAGACCTCCTGCGCATAGCCATTCGCGCGCTCGCCCACCGTCAGGCTCGCCGGGCACGGGAAGCGCACCGGGTCCGCGTTCGGGTTTGTGGCCTCGCTCGGGTCCGCCCCCGGCGGATTCTCGTTCCGCACATACTCCGAGAGGGCCGTGCGCACCTCTTCAATGTGGTTTTGCGTGTCGTTGAACTTTTTCTGCTTTATATAGATCCTAAAGCCCCCGAGAATCCCCGCGAGCAGAAGGCCCACAATCACCAGAACAATGGACAGCTCTATGAGCGTAAAGCCCCGCTGGCCGCGGAAAGACGTGGGGAGAACCGAACAAAGAGCGCGTGACATGGCAAAACCTTTCTCTAAATGTGCGACAAATATGCTATCATAGTCCTTGCTGTGCTGTATCCCTGCCGTACCGCGCCTGCGCCGCGTAGCACGCCGCGCAAAGAGTGGCACCCCTCCCAGCAAACGGGAGACCCCCCTCTCCCCAGTATATCGCACTTTGCGCAAAATCGCCAAAATTTTTCGGCAACGCGCCCCCTACACCCAGGCCCGCGTACGTCGCGCGCACAGGCGGTCAAGCCTCGTTAAGGTTTGCGCGGCCCCTTTTCACCAACAGTTTAGACAGGGCGTGCAGATACGCCCGGGCGGAGGCGACCAGGGTGTCTGGGTCTGCGCCCTGGCCCACGACGGTGCGGCCCTCTTCGGCGAGCTTCACCGTCACCTCCGCCTGCGCGTCCGTTCCGCCCGTCACGGCGTGGACCTGATACAGCGTCAGGCGCGCACCAGGATGGGCCACAATCTGTCTTATCGCCTTGAAAATGGCGTCCACGGGGCCGTTGCCCTCTGCGCGGGCCTCGCGGCGCTGCCCCTCCACACGCATAGAGAGCGTACAGACCTGTGGCCCCTCAGTGCCCGCGCGGACCTCCATCTCGGCCAGTTGCAGGGCCTCTCCAGACGCGGCGATTTCATCATCTACCAAGGCGATGATGTCCTCCTCAAACACCTCCTTCTTGCGGTCTGCCAGGGCCTTGAACCGGGCGAACGCGGCGCCCACTGCGACCTCGTCCAGGGTGTAGCCCAGTGCGCCCAGACGCGCGCGGAAGGCGTGCCGGCCCGAGTGCTTGCCCAGCACGATGTCGCTGCGTGCCAGGCCCACCGATTCGGGGGTCATGATCTCATATGTCTGCGCGTGCTTCAGGACTCCGTCCTGGTGGATGCCGCTCTCGTGCGCGAAGGCGTTCGCCCCCACGATGGCCTTGTTTGGCTGCACGGAAAATCCCGTGATGGCAGAGAGCGTCCGGGAGGCGCCCGTTATGCGCGTGGTGTCCACGCCTGTGGCGAAGGGCAGCAGGTCATTCCGTGTGCGGATGGCCATCACGACCTCCTCCAGGGCCGCGTTACCCGCGCGCTCGCCTATGCCGTTTATGGTGCATTCCACCTGACGCGCGCCATTGGCAACACCGGCCAGAGAGTTCGCCACAGCCAGGCCCAGGTCGTTGTGGCAGTGCGTGGAGAAGGTGACGCTGTCGGCACCCGGCACGCGCGCCAACAGCATGGCGAAAATCGACCCGTACTCCGTGGGCAGCGCGTAGCCCACAGTGTCTGGGATGTTGATGGTCTGCGCACCCGCCCTGATCGCGGCCTCCACCGCCCGGCACAAGAAGTCCGGCTCGGTGCGCACGGCGTCCTCCGCGCTCCACTCCACGTCGTCCGTGAAGGAGCGGGCCAGGGTGACGCTCGCCGTGATGGCCTCCAGCACCTGCCATGGCTCCATGTGCAGTTTGTGCTTCATGTGCAGCGGGCTGGTGGCGATGAAGGTGTGTATGCGTCGGCGCGGGGCGGGGGCGATGGCCTTGGCTGCGGCCTCTATATCGGCGGGCTTGGCGCGGGCCAGGCCGCACACTGTGGCGTTCTTGACGATCTGGGCCACGGCGTGCACGGCCTCAAAGTCTCCGTGGGAGGCGACGGGGAAGCCCGCCTCTATAACGTCCACGCCCAGGGCCTCCAGAACCGCGGCCATGCGGCACTTCTCCTCCAGATTCATGGAGCACCCGGGGGACTGCTCCCCGTCTCTCAACGTCGTATCAAAAATAATAATGCGCTTTTGCATCATCATATCCTCCCTCGTATGGAATCCCGGCGCAAGCCGGGATGGGGGCGTGGCCCCCCTGTGAACCGGCCCCGGCCTTCGCCGGGGTGACATGCTTTGTACAGATTTTCCCCTAGGTGTGGGCGGCAAGAGGACGCCCCATACCCGCCTAGGGGCGATGAAGGAGGCGCGCAAGGCGCGGCTGGGGCACGTTGGCCAGGGTCATAGCTCCCAATGTAGCAAGGCATAGACAAAAAAGCAACGGCTCTAAACCAGAAATCCAACGATGCGAGGCCAGGGGGGCGCAGAGATTTTCGCGGTATCTGGGCGGTGTCACGACGGTATCTGGGCGGTGGCTGGGCGGTGTCACGACGGTATCTGGGTGGTGGCACGGCGGTATCACCGTGCAGTACATTGTGGCCGTGGCCCGCGTGTGAGGCGGGGGTCTAAGGTTTTGAGTATACAACATTCTTGGGCGCTTTGGGGTGGAGATTGTGCTGCGGTGCAGCATAGAGCGCACCCATCACCGGCGTGCGGCCTGGCCTTCTGCGCTGGGGGCGGCCTGTACACGCCGGGAGCCCCGGGCGTACAAGACCCGGCCTCCGGCAAGAAGGCAAAGCCCCCCTACCGCCAGGAGCACCACGGCCAGGACGGGCCGAAAGGCCAGCCACGCCAGGGCTATGGTCACAAGGCTCAGGCACAGAGCCACAAGGCCCGCGAGCAGGCCCGCGCCCGCGCCCACGATCTGCCCCAAAAGGGGCACGAACGCGCACAGAACGCGCAAGGGGCGTACGACCAGGACCAGGCCAACCCACATCATCACAAAACCGCCCAGGCGCATGAGCCACGTGAGAAAGGCGTTGGCGCTCTTGGCGTGGGCGAACATGGCCGCCGCGTCCACCTGTCCGCTCTCGACCAGGGCGATGGTGCCTGTGGGCATCGTGTGGGGGGTAACGCGCCCGGCGGAGAGCTGGCCCACGACGCTCACGGGCCCGGGCGCAACGTGCGCAAAGCGCACGCGCACGTCGCCCACGCGGGGGCTGTCCGGGTTTTGGCCCCGGTAGAGCCACGACCCAGCGAGCCGAAAGCCGGGCGGCGGCCGCATGGACGCCGCCGCGCCCTCGGACAGGGGGTAGGCCTCCCACCCCCCGATCTTCTCCGCGATCGCCTTATCCAGGGTCAAGCGGCTCACCGTGATGGGCTGCGCGGTGAAGGTCGCGCCCGCATAGGGCATCGCGCTGGGGTTCTCGTGCCCCTGGGGGCGGCGAAAGCGGCCGGAGTCCACGTGTTCCTGGGACCAGTCCTTGCGGTAGCTGTACGTCGTGCGCGTGACCTGATCTCCGCCCAGCTGCTCCTCGGTGCGGCTGCGCTTGGTCTCTTGCCACTGGTACATCTCCACCTTTCGGCGCAGGCGCAGGTCCCCGGGCAGGGCCAGGCCAAACACGGGGTCGCGCACCGTCTGCGCGGTGGTGGCCTGGCCCCAGAAGTGGACCAGGGCCCCATCGGGGGCCGCGCCGGGGTTGGCCGGGTCCACCTCCACAACGGCCCGCAGGCCCGCGTCCAGGGTGCGTATGCGCTCCACGGAGCGGCCCTCGTTCCACGCGAGCACAAAGAAGGCGCCAAAAAACAGGGCCAGGCCCAAAAGGGCCCCCACAAGGGCGCTTTGGCTCCTTTTCATCCAGGATATGCGCGTGACCTCGGTAAACGTGTCCGACATAGGGGCCTCCTTACGCGGCTGCGTCCCCCACCCCCAGCTTGCCGTGCAGGGAGGTGGAGGAGGTTGTGTACTCAAACTTCAGCTTCGCGTCGGGGTAGATATAGGCAAAGGCCTTGCGGCTCATCAGCGCGGCCTCGTGAAAGCCGGAGAGGATGAGTTTCAACTTGCCGGGGTAGGTGCAGATGTCCCCCACGGCGAAGATGCGGGGTTCCGACGTCTCGAAGTCCTGGGTGTTCACGGGGATCAGGTTCTCGTGCAGGTTCAGGCCGAAGTCCGCGATGGGGCCCAGCTTCATGGTCAGACCAAAGAACGGGAGCAGCGCGTCGCACGGGATGTCCTCCCGCGTTTTGTCCGGCCCCTCCAGGGTGACGGCCTCCAGATGCGGCGCGGGGCCGTGGAGCGCCTTGACCTGCCCCAGGCGGAAGGCGATTGCCCCTTCGGAGGCCAGGCCGCGCATTTTGCCCACGCTGTCTGGGTGCGCGCGGAAGGCGTCGCGGCGGTGGACCAGGGTCACACTCCGCGCGATGGGCTGAAGGTTCAGGGTCCAGTCCAGGGCGCTGTCCCCCCCGCCGACGATGACCACGTCCTTGTCCCGGAAGGCCTCCATCCGCCGCACGGCGTAGTGCACCCCCCCGCCCTCGTAGTCCCCTATGCCCGGGATGGGGGGCTTCTTGGGCATGAAGGAGCCCCCGCCCGCAGCGATGACGATAACATCCGCGTCTATCACTGTGCCCGTGTCCGTCGTCACGCGCCACAGGCCCTCTCCCGTTTTGGTGAGGCTCACGGCCATCTGCCCCTCGTGGAAGGTCGGCTTGAACGGCGCGATCTGCTCCAAAAGCCTGTCGGTGAGTTCCTGCCCCGTAATCACCGGCCACGCCGGGATGTCATAGATGGGCTTTTCGGGGTACAGCTCCGCGCATTGCCCGCCGGGCCTATCCAGAATGTCAATGAAATGACAGTAGATGCCCAAAAGACCCAGCTCAAACGCGCAGAACATGCCGCACGGGCCCATGCCGATAACCAGAGCTTGTGCGCGGATGGGGGTGTGGGGATTTTCCATGCCCGGCCTTTTGGCATAGACGCGGCCCGGAGGGAAGGGGGTTAGGCTATATCCAGCGTCAGGCCCTCTTCTTCTTCGTGTTTGTCCTGAGGGCCTCGCCACTGACGGGCAGTGGTGGCGCCTGTCCTCTGCCGCCCCCGCCGCCCGCGATGCCTGCCAAAGGTCTTGGCCAGTTCTGAGGCGTTCGCCGCAGGGGGCAGATCGTCCAGCGCCACCGCCTCTGGTGCCTGCTGCAAAAGGGATATGTCCGGGTCCTGTGGCGTGCCCGCTTGGTCAAACACGGAGGCCAGGGTCGGCTCCTGCCCTTCCGCCACGGTGGCCTCATCAGGTGCGTTGGTCGAGAGATCGGGGTCATTCGGCTCTTGTTGCTCCAGATCGGGGTCATTCGGCTCTTGTTGCTCCCCGGGACCAAAAAGGCGCTCCCACTGCCGCCCTGTCCACTCTTTTGTATCGCCCCAAGTGTCCGAGGCCCACTCTCCGAGAGAACGGGGCTCTGGCGGCGGTGGCGAAGGATTAATCGCGTCCGCGATGTGGTCCGCCGCGAACCACCCGATGACGGCACCGACAAGGCCGCCGAGAAACCCGAACCACCGCGAGAACAGGACGCCCAAAGCCAAGGCCCCCAAAACATTCTCGGGGTTTTCCGTCACCTGATCTTGTATGAACTCCCCGCCTTTGCCTGTGCCATAGTCCCAAACAGCGCCGCCCACGGCCTTTGTGACCTCGGCTTCATTGAAAGCAACATCAACCCCAACACCCGCGGTCGTCAGACCTACACTCGCCCTCGGGTGCCGCCCGACCCAGCGCAGGGGGGCCGTTGCGGTCTTAACGGGCCAGACCGCTGCCCGCCCAGCGCGCCACCAGCCGGGGGCTTCGGTAGAAATGAGACTTATTTTCTGGGTGCCCGCCCCCACCGGTCCACCCGTACGGGCGACATGTGGACGAAATGCGCCCGGCGTGATCCTGGCGTCGCGCCCAACGTTGAACAGGTGCCCGCTTACCCGCGCACCTCCACCCCCCGCCCTTTCCATGGCCGTTGCGTAGGTCCTGAAGCCGAAAAGATTTTTGGTGTGCCCAAAAAGGTCGTACCAGCGGGGTTGCACCAAAACCCTGCTGCCGCCTGTGGCCACAAAACCCTGCCCGGCTAAAGACGCCTCAACCTTGGCCATCTGCGCCGCCTTGCCCGCCTGGGTCATCGTGGGCATGACCGCCAGGATCGCCCGCCCCGGGCCGGAAGCACGGACGGCGGAGACCCTACTTCCCACGAAGCTGAACCCCTTGCCCACCAGGCCCATGGCCTTTGTTGCCGGTGTCCCGGATCCCATAAGGCCGCCCAGGATATCGGAGGCCCCATAGGCCATCTCAACCACTTGGGAACTGTCCCGTGGCGCATCGGCGGGGGCCAGGCGCCCGGCGGCTTCCTGCATGGTTCTGTTGAATGTGTTGTCGCCCCAGGTGAGCCAGGTGGAGAGCCAGCCTGCCCCTTTTGCCACCCCGGCTTGGTAGTGGCGCATAGCGGTTGCGAGCCGATCCCCAAACACCACCCATCCCTCGGCCTTGTTGCCGAGTTGGCCCTCTCTGGCATTCTCCAGGACGTCGCCTAAAGATGTCATCTCGGGGTCTACGGCCATATCTTTGTGGACACGGCTCATTGCACGACTAACGGCATTGTCTTCCGTTCCGGTAAATAGACTGGTGGCCCAGCCCACTACGTTTGCACCCTCTGCGACAACGCCGCCGGCACGCCGCGCGACGTCATGCGCGGTCTGAACTCCGAGGCCGAGCTTCCCTGCGCCCGCGTCTTCCCAGTTGCGATCAACCCACAACGCGACCCGCTGCCCCATGGTCAGGCTCGCGGGGCCGTCCACCTGGGTGAGACTTCCGTCTGGATTGATATCATATGTTGTAGGCCCCATGTCGTCCATACACCTCCCATCTGACCCGATTTTACCATATCCTCTATCTCCCCACAAATTTCGCCCCTCTGGACCGGGCGGACGGAACGGGTGTAGGGTGCTGCGGCGCGGCAACAAAAAAAGGGGGATACGGCATGGCGGGACGGTACAAGATTGGCTTTGCGGGCGCGGGGCAGATCGGGGGCGTGGGGGCCACGCTCGCGTGCCTGAAGAACCTGGGGGATGTGGCCCTGGTGGACGTGGCGAAGGGCGTGCCGCAGGGCAAGGCCCTGGACCTAGCGCAGGCGGGGCCGATTGAGGGCTTTGACAACGCGGTCGTGGGCTCTAACGACTATGCGGCTCTGGACGGCGCGCACGTGGTGATTGTGACGGCGGGCCTGCCGCGCAAGCCGGGGATGAGCCGGGATGACCTCATCTCCATCAACGCGGGGATTGTCCGCAAGGTTGCGGCGGGGATACGGGAACACGCGCCAGGGGCGTTCGTGATTGTGATCACCAACCCCCTGGACGTGATGGTGGAGGTCATGCGGCGCGAGACGGGTTTCCCGGCCCATATGGTCGTGGGGATGGCCGGAATTTTGGACAGCGCCCGGTTCCGCTTCTTCCTGGGCCAGGCCCTGGGGGTCTCGGTGGAGGACGTCTCTGCCTTTGTCCTGGGCGGCCACGGAGACACGATGGTCCCCCTCGTGCGCTACTCCTCCGTCGGGGGTGTACCTCTGCCGGACCTCGTTACAATGGGGTGGATACGCCAGGAGGAGGTGGACGCGATTGTACAGCGGACCCGCGACGGGGGGGCGGAAATCGTGGGCCTCTTAAAGACCGGATCGGCGTTCTGCGCACCCGCCTCGGCCGCGCTGGAGATCGCCGAGAGCTATCTGCGCGACAAAAAGCGCATCCTGCCCTGCGCGGCGTACCTGACAGGCGAATACGGGGTGAACGGTATGTACATTGGCGTTCCCGTGGTCATCGGCGCGGGGGGGGTGGAGCGGATTGTGGAGATAGAGCTGAACGCCGCCGAGCGGGCGCACTTCGACGCCTCCGTCGTTGCGGTGCGGGATCTGCTGAAAGTCCTGGACGCGCCGGAGGCGGCTTAGGGCCCGTTGGGCTCGTCGTAGGTCCCCGTTCTGGTGCCCGCTCTCCTCCCGTCTGGGTCGTTGGCCGCCGCCATAGCGGCGACTTCGTCTGGTACCCTCGTGCTGAATGCGCACTGGAGCCCGTCCGTCGTGAGCGCCCCGCCATGCCGACTGCACAACACCGCCTGATCAAAGGTTGGGCCTATGTTGACCACATTTGGAGCCGACTGCGTCTGCGTTTCTGCCGGATCAGAAGCAGCGGGATGGTCCTCGCTTGGCCGATTCCATGGGGGCGGCGCCCGATCCTTCTTCCAAACTTTCCACCATGGGGGGGCGGGGCCTTGCTTCGCAGCCGCAGCCTCAGCACGCGCCTCTGCCGCCGCAATGGCTTCATTGCCCGCCATGAATTTGGCCAAAAAGTTCGCGCCCGTAAAATACGATACCAGGCTTGCAATCCAACCGAGGCCCGGAAAAAGGAACAGCGCGACATTCTGCACGGTCCGCAGTCCGGACAGGGCCTCCTCATCCTCTGCAACGAGGGCATCGGCAATCCCAGCCCGGAGCGCCGCCTTCTCTTGGGCGTTGCCCGTGAAGTAGGCCATGACATCTGAAAGTCCAAACTTGGCCACGCCTTGCACCTCCTTCCTCAACCCCATGATATCGGTTTACCAAAAATATCGCAAATTTCCGGCCTGCGTCGCGGGTGTGCGTGGGGTCGGAAGGTGCGCTTGGTGCCGGGCCGGCTACCCGGGCTGTGCGAGGAGCGCCGCCACCGCCGGGCCGGTGACGTGTGTAAGGAGCGCGGGCTGGACCCCCAGGGCCAGGATGAGGGCGGCCAGGATGCCCAGGACCCAGGCCTCACGCTTGGTCAGGTCCCGCATGCATGCGGCGTCCAGGTTCTCCCGCGGGCCAAAAAACACACCGTTGTACAGGCGCAGCATATATGCCACGCTCAGGATGAGCCCCAGCCCGGCCACGGCGGCGACCACGGGTGCGGCGGCCCACGCGCCCAGGAGCACCAGGATCTCTCCCACAAACCCGCTTGTGCCCGGCAGGCCCACGGCGGCCAGGGTGAACACCATCGCCAGGACGGCGAAGCGGGGCATGTTGCCCGCGATCGCGCCGTAGCGGGCGATCTCCCGCGTATGGAGGCGGTCATAGAGCACGCCGACGCACAGGAAAAGCGCCGCAGAGACCAGGCCGTGAGAGACCATCTGGAACACTGCGCCCTCCAGGCCCTCTTGCGTGCCGGAGAACAGGCCGATGACCACAAACCCCATGTGCGCCACAGAGGAATACGCGATGAGGACCTTCATGTCCCGCGCCGTGAGGGCGATGAGGGAGGTCCACACGATACCCACGCACCCCAGGGCGAACAGTGCGGGGGCCAGGAACGCGCTGGCCTCGGGCAGGACGGGCAGGGCGAGGCGCAGGAACCCATACCCGCCCATCTTCAGCAGGACCCCGGCCAGGATGACCGAGCCCGCCGTCGGGGCCTCTACGTGCGCGTCGGGCAGCCAGGTGTGCAGGGGCCACAGGGGCATCTTGACCGCGAAGCTGGCGAACAGCCCGGCGAACAGGGCGCACTGCACGGCCAGGGGCAGGGCAGGGGGCGCGGCCATGAGGGCGGGGATAAAGGTCTGCCCGTCGGCCAGAGCGTACAGGGCGATGAGCGCGGCCAGCATAAGGACAGAGCCCGCGAGGGTATAGAGAAAGAACTTATACGCGGCGTAGACTCGGCGCGGCCCGCCCCACACCCCGATGATGAGGAACATGGGGATGAGCGTGGCCTCAAAGAAGACATAGAACAGGACCGTGTCCAGAGCGCAGAAGGCGCCGATCATGCAGGTCTCCAGGGCCAGGAAGGCCATCATGTACTCCCGCACGCGCTGGGTGATGGAGCGCCAGGAGGCCACGACGCAGGCGGGGATGAGGAGGGCCGTGAGCAGGATGAAGGGCAGGGAGACGCCGTCCACGCCCATGGCGTAGGTGAGGCCCAGGGCCGGGAACCACGCATGCCGCTCCGTGAACTGGAAGCCGGGCTGTGCGGGGTCAAATGCGGCCCAGGCGAAGGCGGCTAGGGCCAGGGTGCACAGGCCAACGAACAGGGCCATGGCCCGCGCGCCCCGCGCTACGTCCTCCGCCGGCCCACGTATGGTCGCGATGAGCGCCGCGCCCAGCAGGGGCAGAAAGGTCAAAAGGGTCAGGAGGGGAAAGTCGGTCATTGCCCCCCGTTCTAGCGGGCCCGGCCGGGGTTTTGAAGGGTGTTTAGGTGAGCCAGTCGGCCAATATCAGAGATCCTAGCACAACAAAGACAAGTGTACCCTGGGCCAGTCGTGTTTTGTCCAGCCCATCAGGGCCCATGATAATTCGGCCCATGAGGGCCACGATCGCGAGCCCGACAAGGACATGGGGTCCGCGCCCTCCTGCGATGCAAACAGCGGCGCACCTTCCTGTTTGGCTGCGCGCTTCTTCCCACCACGAAAAGCGGGATACAGCCCCGAATATCCACAGGACGCCAAAAACAACCACGATAATCGTGCCTGCATAACCCCAGCGGGCGGGCGCTTTGCGCCGCTCCCTTTTGTCGCGGGCATTTGCGTTCTGTGCGCTTGCGCGCAACTGCGTGAGAGTCTTGTCCTGGTTGTGCTCTGGGGCGTCCAAAGACTTAACCCCCTAGCAGTGTCCAGGCGAGCAGGGCGGCCAGGGCCACGACCATGGTCAGGGCGTAGTGGGACAGCACCCCGCTCTGCGCGGCGGACAGGGACAAGGCCCCCCGGTGCGACGCCGCCGCCGCGCCGTCTGGGCCGAAGCGGTCAATCGTCCCCCGGTCCCCCGGTCCCGCGAACGCCGCGCCTAGGCGCAGGGCAGGGCGCAGGAAGGCGGCCCGCCAGGCCTCGTCAAAATACCACTTGTGCAGGAACAGGCGGTAGAGCCAGGGCGCGGCCACGGCCACGCGGGCGGCCCGCGCGCCTGCGGTTTGATAGAGCCACACGGCCAGGCCCAGGCCCAGCAGGGCTGCGGCGGTGGGCAGGGCCTTAACCCAGAATGCAACATGGTGCGCGCCCTCGGGCATCGCTTGAGCCAGGGTGCCGTCCCAGAACCTTTCTGCGCGCCAAAGGCAACCAGTCGATATGAAGTTTCCAACATGTCCCTTTAGGGTATCGCACTCGTTAGGACCAGTCCCTACAAGTACATCATAAAATAGAATGCCCGCCACCACCGCCCCCGCGGCCAGGAACCACAGGGGCCCCAGCATGACTGGCGGGGCCTCGTGCGGATGCGCGCCTTCCGCCCAACGCGCGCTCCCGTGGAAGGTCAGAATCATCACCCGCGCGCCGTAGAACGCGGTCATCACCGCCGCCGCAATCCCCACAGCAAAGGCCGGCCACGCCCCGGCGAACGCGGCCTCCAAAATCGCGTCTTTGGAGAAATACCCCGCGAGCGGCGGCACGCCTGCTAGGGCCAAGACCCCAACCCACATGAGGGCATATGTCCAGGGCAGCTTGCCCCGCAGCGCGCCCATCCGGCGCATGTCCTGCTTCCCGCCCATGGCGTGGATGACCGCCCCCGCCCCCAGGAACAGCAGCGCCTTGAAAAACGCGTGCGTGACGAGGTGGAACACCGCCGCGCCGTAGGCCCCAACGCCTATGGCCAGGACCATATAGCCCAGCTGGCTCATCGTGGAATACGCGATCACCCGTTTTATGTCTGTTTGCACCAGGGCGATCGTCGCCGCCACAAAGGCCGTGGCCGCGCCCAGGGCAGTGACGATCATGAGGGCCTCGGGCGCGTGCGCGAGGAGGGGGGACATCCGGGCCAGGAGGAACACCCCCGCCGTCACCATCGTCGCCGCGTGGATGAGGGCCGAGACCGGCGTCGGCCCCTCCATCGCATCCGGGAGCCACGTGTGCAGGCCCAACTGCGCGCTCTTGCCCGCCGCGCCGATGAGCAGGAGCAGGGCCATCCCGTTCAGCGCCCAGCCTGGCACACTCTGCGCCGCCGCGAAAATCCCGTCAAAGGATAGGGTCCCAAACGCCGCAAAGGCCCAGCACATGGCCAGGACCAGGCCCAGGTCCCCTACGCGGTTCATTACAAACGCCTTTATGGCCGCTGCGTTCGCGCTGGGCTTAGCGTTGTAAAACCCGATCAGGAGGTATGAGGCCAGGCCTACGCCCTCCCACCCGAAAAACAGCTGCACCAGGTTGTCCGCCGTGACCAGGGCCAGCATGGCGAAGGTGAACAGGGACAGGTACGCCATGAAGCGCGCGAAGCCGGGGTCCCCCCGCATATACCCTATGGCATAGATGTGCACCGCCGCGCTCACCGCCGTCACTACGGCCATCATGGTCACAGACAGGGCATCTACGCGCAGGGTCCAGTCCACGCGCAGAACACCGACTTCTATAAACGGGGCCAGAGATACGATTCGCCCGTCATTGCCGCCAATCGCGATGTCCAGGAAGAGCCACGTGGAAATCGCTGCGCTGGCCAGGACAGCAACACAGGCGAGGAAGGCCGCGCCAGCGTCGGGCAGGCCCCGCTGACTCCCCGCCCCGACGGCGAGGAAGGCGGCAAGGGGCAGAAAAACAGCCAAAACCTCCATGGCGAGGTGGAGCCTAGCACGCCCCCTGGCCGTGGCCAAGCGGGCCTGTGGGCAGAGCGCAACAGGGAGGTGTTCCTGGGTTGTGAAAGCGGATATAAAGGGTCAAAAGGAGTTTGGTCGTTCCTGCATTGACCTCACACCATAAAGGCACCATAAAGGCACCAGACCGATGACAACATACACACGCATTCAGGCTCTCCTGTTGACCCTTGCCGCCTTGGCCGTTCTCGCTACACCGGCCTGGGCTGCCGTGGCCCTTCAGCCTGCGGGGGGCTGGAAGGTCTATGAGCAGGGGGGGCTGTGCGTTGGACGCATAGAGATGAGCAACGGCTTCATCCTGGCCTTCTCTGGCCCCAAGGGCACCCCCGTGCCGCAGCGCCTATCTGTGGACTTCCGCCAGGGCGTGTTCTCCGCCGGCCAGAACTATGCCACCCGCCTGGGCGGCGGCGGCGTCCTGGCCCAGGGTATAAGCCCCTCGGTCTTGGCAATCCCCCTGTCGCGGGCCTTCCGTCCGCGCGATTCTATGGCCCTGGACGTGGAAGGCAACGCCTTCACCTTCGCTCTGCCCGGCCTGCCGGAGATGTTTGCGGACTTTTCTGCCTGTAGAGATGCGCCAAAACCTGTGCCAGAGCCTATGAAAAAGCCTATGTTGGGGCCAAAACCCAAGAATCCTAAGCCCATCGTTGTGGATTCCTCCAAAACCAATAGGGCCAACACACCAAAGCCAGATTTTGCGCCTGAGTCCTTGGCCCGCAATGTGGCCGCTGCGCAAGGTGCGCCCCAAACGGTGGCTCTGCGCCGGGATATAGAAGCGCTCTCGGCCAAGAACCTTCGCCTGGAAAAGACGCTTGAGGCCGTGCGCGCGGACCTTGCGGCTGCCAAGCGCCGGGGGGGCCTGGGGGGCAAGGACTGGTCCCTGGAGGAGGCGAGCGCGCGGTATGAGGAATCTGAGCGGCAGGTGCGTCGCCTGGGTGAGCAGATTGAGCGCGAGCGCCTGGCCTGCCAGAAGGACAAGGAGGACTTGGAGGCCCTGCTGTTTGACCCCGCCGTGACGGAGCAGCGCCAACTGGCCAAGCTGGCCGATTTGGAGCGACAGCTGGAGGAGACAAAGGCGGAGGCCGAACGCGCCCGCGCGCGGTATGAGGCCAAGATCGCAGCATTGGAGCGCCAGCTTGCGGGTGCCCCGCGCTAAGGTGCCCTCGTGATTAAGCGCTTTTTCTTGTTTGTGTTTTGCGCTGGCCTTGGGGCTGTGGCCTGGGCCCTGGCCGCGCCGTACCTGGGCCGCCCCGTGCCGGGGTACGAGGCGCAGCTGTACGCGGACCTGCCGCGCGTGGACTGGGGCGATGGCAACGCCTTTTTCGTCCTCGCTGGCCTGGGTGCGCCGGGCGCCACCGCCGACCCCTACGCCTGGGGCCGCGCGCGGGCCCTGCGCGAGGCGCACCTGCAAGAGGCCCGCAAGGCAGAGGCCGGCGTAGCGCCGGAGTTCCGCCTGGGCCTGCCCCCGTACGACTGGGACGCCGACCCGGGTGCGCAGACCCGTCCCCTTCTGACCCTGGACACGCAAGGGCTGGGCGAGGTCCAGTGCCTCTATGACCCCGAGGCGCGCAAGACCCCCTGCGCCACGCCCGCGAGCCTGAACGCGGCCATCGCCCGGAACCGCACCCTGTGGGACCGATTCGAGGGCCTGCCCGACTACCCCCGATTCGCGCCCGTCCTGTCCTTTGGGGTGACAAAGGGGCGGTGGGTGACGTGGCCGCAGGACCAAGACCCTGACTTCTGGACGTTCTATGGTGGGTCCGACCTGATGACCCTCGGGCAGATGAAAGCCGCGCAGATTATCCTGGCCGCGCGCGCGGGCCAAGGCGACGCGTCGGTGACGGAGTGGCTGCGCTTCCAGGGCCTCTACCGCCGCATGGCCGCCGCACCGGGAACCCTGGTGGACCGGGCCGTGACCATGGTTCTGCTGCGCCAGCACCTGACGGCGCTGCGGGCCCTTATCCGCGCGGACCCTGCGGCCGTCCGCCGCCACGCGGCGCGGCTGAAGGCCGCCCTGGCGGGCACGGAGCCGGTGGCCTTCCTGCGCGCGGACCGGATGCTCGCGGACGACCTGGCGGCCTCGCACGGGATGATGGTCGGCAGCATCCGCGAGACCTTTGGCACCTACCCCACCGCCGCCATGCGGGACATGGCCGCGTGTGTGGGGGCGTTTCGCGCTGCGCTCCGCGCGCCAGGACCGATGGCACCGGACTTTGACTGCGCGCCCTTTTTGAAGATATCCGTAGACGACCCGGATGCGTTCGGCTTGTTCAGCGTCGCGCCCCTGCTCTTCGCGCCAGGTGGGGGTGCACCCAATGTGGTGGCATACCTCCTGTACAGCGGCGTGAGCATGGGCACGGCTCTGGTGGACAGCGCCCACCGATACCACGCCGACGCGCAAGACCTGCGGCGGGCCATCGCGGCCCTGGCCCAGGAGACACCGTAGCGGAGCACGAGGCGCGGCTGTACCCGTTATTGCCCGCGCGGGTGTGGTGCACCCTCTAGTCTAGCGGCTCAAGAGCGTGTTCAAGGCCCCCTCCAGGGGGTTGTTCGCGCCGCCGGAGGGACCGACGTTGGCCAGGGCCCGGCCCGCGATCTGCGCTGCCAGGCGGGCAAAGGGCATGGACTGGAGCCACACGCGCCCGGGGCCCTCCAGGTGGGCCAGAAACAGACCTTCGCCACCGAAAATGGCGCTCTTCACGCCGCGCACCATGCGGATGTCAAAGTGCACCCCGGGGTCGTAGGCCACGACGCAGCCCGTGTCCACGGCCAGGCTCTGGCCCGGCTCCAGGCGCCGCTCCACCACGGCCCCGCCCGCGTGAACAAAGCACAGGCCGTCGCCCTCCAGCTTTTGCATGATAAAGCCCTCGCCCCCGAACAGGCCGGTCATGATCTTCTGCTGGAACGCGATGCCTATAGCCACGCCCTTGGCCCCGCACAGGAAGGCGTCGCGCTGGCAGATTAGGGTTCCGCCCAGCCGGGCCAGGTCCATGGGCACGATTTTTCCGGGGTAGGGCGCGGAGAACGCCACGCGGGCCTTGCCAGAGCCCTTGTGGGTGAACACGGTTGTAAACAGGCTCTCGCCCGTCAGGAGGCGCTTGCCCGCGCCCACAAGGGCCCCCCAGACCCCGGCCTGAGACTCCTGGTGGGAGCCATCGCCAAAGACCGTGGTCATCTCGATCGCCTGGTCCATGTAGATCATGGCCCCCGCCTCGGCCACGGCGGACTCACCTGGGTCCAGCTCGATCTCCACAAACTGCGTGTCATCGCCGTGGATCGCGTAGTCCACCTCGTCCGTTTTTGTCATGGGTATCTCCTTATCTGCGTTGCGTCTCAGTGCGATCTCAGCGTGCCAGCGCGCCCGCACCGGAGTCAAGGGCGCGCGCTTGCTACGAGCCCACGCGGGCGGTAGGCTCGCCGCTGCCATGTACCGCATAGAGCGCAAGCCCTATAAACTCACGCGCTACGACGTGTTCCTCATCGTCTGGGGTGCCTTGTTCTTTCTGCTCCAGGGGCCGATTGGCTCTTTTATTGTCCTTGTTTTGTTCTTTGTCACCCTCGGCATCGGCGGCATTCTTGCTATATTGCTGTCCTATATCGTGATACCCACCTTCCCGGTCCTCCTTCTGGCCAGGGTTATCTGGGCCAGTCTCGGCCTTACCTCCTTCTGGTCCGCTACAGGCAAGGCGACCAAGGTATTTGTGGTCGGATCTCTGACCCTGATCGCGCTCGCCATCCCGCCCATCATCGTCAACGCGCATATCCTGGGGCAGGTTAACGCCCTTACGGCAGGGGACATGCCCCCGCCGCCGGGGTGGGAGCCGCAGGCTGGTGGTGGACAGACCGTGATTTTGCGCGCCAGCGCCAACCCGGACTGCTTCAAAGAATGCAAGGACCTTTTGGACTCCGCCGGCGTGGGGCGGGTGATCATGGCCGATGTCCGATTAAGAGACGACGGCACGCTCCGCACGGATTCTCTGGGCAATATGGTCTATGCAATTTATGACAGGGGCCGGCCTATAGAGCGCGTGAGGAGACCTTGGCAACGTCTGCCTGCGGGGGAGGTTTTTGCCATGGCCGACGGTGTGTTGATTGAGGAGCGCTTTTTGCCAGAGGTGGGCCTTTTTGGTCTGTCTCCGCGTCGCAAGAAGGGCTGGAATCTCTTTGTGTGCCGACTCTATGCGCAGCGTTTTACCTATTATGAACGTCGCGGCGAAACGTTCATCCCCGTCTATCGCACGACTCACGTGAAGGGCCATAGGCTCCGCGCCCTGGCGCTTACGGTGGTGGGGCAGGGGGGCGTGCCAGGCATGCCGTCCACGATTGCTCGGCACTGGCGCACCGATTTCACGGCGGGGGGTCCTGCGCATGAGGGGCCCGCACAGGCCCTGGCCCCCCTGTTTAGCCGCTAGCGGCCATATCCCGCGCGCGGGCGAGCATGGCGGAAAAGCCGTTGCGGCGGGAGGCCGAGATGTGCTGCGCCAGGCCCAGCGCCGCGAACACCCCCTCCACGTCCGCAGCGGCCACCTCCTCCGCCGGGCGGTCGTGCAACAGCTCTCGCAAAAGGGCGATAAGGCCTCGGACGATCTGCGCATCGCTGTCCGCGATAAACCGAAACCGCCCGTCCTTCACGCCCCCCACCATCCATACGTTTGAGGTGCAGCCCCGCACGCGCGCGCCCTCCGTCCGCAGCGCCGGGTCCATGGGGGGCAGGGCGCGGCCCATGTCTATCAACAGGGCGTAGCGCTCCTCCCACCCCGGCAAGGCTGCAAAGGCGTCTATCAGGTCTTGGATGTCTGGGTCCATGAAAGACAAGATAGCCCGCCTAGCCGCCCAACGCACCTGGTTATGGCGTCCTTGCCCCGCTGCGACTATAAAGGGGGCGTGACCGAGGCGTGGGCCCCCCTTGTGGATGATGCGGAGCTTGAGCGACTGATCTCTGCCTATGGCAACGACTTCACGTCCATGGCCCGCGCGGGGCGCTTTGACCCCATCACGGGGCGGGACAAGGAACTGGACGACTTGGTACTCATCCTGTTGCAGCGAGGGCGCAAGAACGCCGTCCTTCTGGGCCCGGCGGGTGTGGGCAAGACGGCCCTGGCCCACGGTCTGGCCCAGCGGGTCGCGGGCGGGGCGGTGCCAGACCTTCTGGCCGATTCGCGGGTGCTGGAGATAGACATGGCCCGCATGGCTGCGGGAACCAGCGGTCCGGCGGAGTTTCAGTCCCGCTTCATCCCCCTGTGCAAGGGGGTAGCGGAGCGGGCGCGGCGTCCCGGCTTGCCCCGGACGGTCCTGTTCATAGACGAGATGCACCAGATTATGCCGTCGTGCGAGGGAAGCGCCTATGCAGGCCTCTCTAACGTAATGAAGCCGTATCTCACAGCGGGAGATCTTATGGTTATAGGGGCCACGACCCTGGACGAGTACCGGGAGTATATGGCCCTTGATTCGGCCCTGGACCGACGCTTCCAGCGCATCACTCTGCGCGCGCCAAACGCTGTAGAGACTTTGCGGATCTTGCGCGCTGTCCTGCCTGGCTATGAAAAACATCATGGCGTGACAGTGCTGGACGCCCTCTTGCGCCTTATTGTGCACCTTACGGAGACCCACATGCGCCGACGTAATCAGCCAGACAAGTCCATAGTCACACTGGACGCCGCCTTGGCGCACCACGTGCAGGCGCGCGGGCGGGGAGGGGCCCTTGCGCCTGAATCTGTTTACCACATGGTCGCGCGGGAGACCGGCCTCGCCGCAGCGGCCCTGGAGGACCCAAAATTTTTGGCGACGCTTGCAGATGAGGAATGATGTGCACCCCTACACCTGGTGGCGGTTTTGCCCTTTACAGCGCCGCTGGCCGCAGTCTAGAACAAACCCTGAGAGTCTCTCTACGGCAACCGTACGTTGAAGGAGCCCGAGCCATGAAAACCCTGCGCAATGCGATTCTTTTGCCCGCCCTTCTGATTTTGGCCGCCTGTTCGGCCATTGAAAGTCTGAACGAGGTGGACGCCCTGAACGATGCTCAGGCCTCTGGCTCTCCCTTCACCCAGGCTCTGGCAGCAGAGTACCGGACCTTTGCCAACACAGAGCTTAAACACATGTTTGACTTCCCGGACGCCCTGCACTTTGCCCGAAAAGGTTTGTCTGCCGCTGAGGGCCAGGTCGTGCCGCCTGAGCCTCTGGAGGACTGGAATCTTGAGCCGGAGTACGTACCGCTTCTTGGCGAGGCACGGCAGCGCCTGGTTGTGGGTTTGGACGCTGGAGGGCGGGAGCGCATGCCGGAGGTGGCTGCGAGGGCCCAGGGGTCTTTTGACTGCTGGATCGAGAACGCCGAAGAGGGCCGCCAGCCAGAAGACATCGCGGCGTGTCGGAAGCGGTTTGAGGCCGCCCTTTTGGAGATGGAGCGGGCGGTTGCGCCGCCTCCCATGATGGCACCGGAGTCCGTGACTGTGGTACCCCCTATGTCTATGGCGGACGCTATGTACCTGGTGTTTTTTGATTGGGATAAAGCGCAGCTGGATGATGGGGGCCGGGCCGTTCTGACCGCAGTGACGCAGGAAATCAGGCGCTCTGTGCCACCGATGGTGCGAATCGTGGGGCATGCAGACACCTCGGGGAGCAAGACCTACAACCAACGTCTGGGCCTGAAGCGCGCCGCGGCGGTGCGGGACGACATGGTTGCCCAGGGGGTGGACGCGCGCCTTATTACCACCGAGAGTCGGGGGGAGGAGGACCTTATGGTCCAGACGGGGGATAACGTCCGCGAGCCCGCGAATCGCCGCGCGAATATCTCGTTCCAATAGTGGTGGCCCTTCTGTCAGGGGAGGGCGGCCTAGGCTCGGGGCGGGGCCTGCTATGAGTACGACCAAAGAGTCCGACATCGCCCTTGGCTGCCGCCTTAACGCATACGAGGCCGCGGTTATGCGTGCGCTTGCGGACCGCGCAGGGCTTTCCGGCGCGACGATCGTCAATACCTGCGCCGTCACCGCAGCGGCCAGCCGGGAGAGCCGCGCCGCCGCCCGCCGGGCCGCCCGCGCTGGGCCTGTCGTTGTCACGGGCTGCGCCGCTGCGATGGACCCGGATAGCTTTTCCGCTCTCTCTGGTGTGGTGCGCGTGGTGGGCAACGCGCAAAAGCTGGACCCCGCGACCTGGGGCCTGACCGAAGGCCCCACCCCAACAGCGGAGCAGGTCCGCGCCCGCCCTATCGTGCAGGCGCAGGGGGGGTGCGATCACGCGTGCACTTTTTGCGTGACAACCATCGCCCGTGGCCCAGCGTCCAGTCGCCCCACTCGCGCCATTGTGGATGAGGTCCGCGCTCTCGTGTCCTTGGGGGCGCATGAGGTCGTCCTCAGCGGCGTGGACCTGGCCTCTTGGCGCGGCGGGCGTGCGCGTCTGGGAGACTTGGTGCGGCATATTTTGCGCACCGTGCCGGACCTTGGCCGCCTGCGCCTCTCGTCCCTTGATCCTGCAGCGTTGGACGAGACCCTGTGGGAGACCTTGGAGCGCGAGGCGCGGCTCTGCCCACACCTGCACCTGTCCGTACAGGCCGGGGACGATGCGGTCTTAAAACGCATGGCGCGTCGGCACCGGCGCGCGGATATCCTGGATATTGCCGCGCGCGCGCGCGGCGTACGGCCTGACGTAGCGCTAGCGGCGGACCTGATCGCGGGCTTTCCGGGGGAGGACGACGCGGCCTTCGCTCACACGCTCTCCCTGGTGCGGGAGGCCGGATTTGCCTTTTGCCACGTGTTTGCATACTCGCCCAGACCTGGTACGGCCGCAGCGCGCATGGCACCCCAGGTGCCCCACGCGGTTCGGCGGCGGCGGGCGGCTGTGCTCCGGGCTGAGGGTGACCGGGCGGGCGCGGCCTTCCTGGAGGCCCAAAAGGGGCGCAGGGCCGTCGTGGTTGTAGAGGAGGGCGGCCAGGCGGGCCGGACGGAGCACTTTGTGCCCGTGGCGCTGGACCGCCCCGCCCCGGCGAGTGCCGCCGTCCGCGTGGTCCTGGGCCGCGCCCTGCCAGGCGGACGCGTGGAGGCGCAGGTTGTGGCGTGAATCGCAGACGTCCCCGGCTACGCCGCGACAGATTCTGCGCGCCCGTGGACAAAGGCCTCCACGCACGGGTCTCCGGGGGAGTCCAACCGCTCTACAGGCCCGCGCCAAATGATTTGCCCCCCCTCCAGCATGGCGACGTCGTGCGCTATGGCCCGCACGGAGGCCATGTCGTGCGTGATGGTGAGCGCCGTCGCGCCCAGGCCCTGCACGCACTGCACGATAAGCGCGTTTATCTGCGCGGCGCGGATGGGGTCCAGGCCCGTCGTGGGCTCATCAAAGAACAGCATCTCTGGCTCCGCCGCTATCGCCCGCGCCAGGGCCACGCGCTTTTGCATCCCGCCGGACAGCTCCGCCGGGCGGCGCAGGGCCACGTCGGGGGCGAGGCCGACCTTGGCCAGAGTCTCTACCGCCACGGCGCGGGCCCTCGGGCGGGCCACCCCGTGCGCGTGGAGCAGGGCGAAGGCCACATTCTCCCACACGGTGAGGGAGTCAAACAGGGCGCCCCCCTGGAACAGCATGCCTATCTTGCGGGGGTCCGCCGGGCCGCGCCGCCCACCCACGCGGATTTCGCCCCCGTCTGGCTCCAAAAGGCCCAGGATGAGTTTGAGTAGCACGGACTTGCCCGTGCCGGATCCGCCGATGACCACGAGGGAGCGTCCCTGCTCCACGGCCAGGTCCACGCCGCGCAGCACTCTGTTCGCCCCAAAGGCCTTTTCCACGCCGCGCAACTCTATCTTTGGGACGGGCACCGCTCTATAGAGCCCCATCTGGCGGGCGGTGGCAAGTCCATCTTTGTTCTATTCCGCCTCCTCCTGCCTGAGGGCGTCGTCCATCTGCACCTGGCAGGCCCGCAGGCGGCGGGCGTGGGCCTGGGCGCGCCGCTCCGCGTCGGTCCGAGGGGCCCACGGGGGCACCGGCTGGGGCCGCCCGTTCTCGTCAACATGGACAAACACCGCCACACAGTGGACCTTGTCCGTAAAGGCCGCATCCTCAAAGGACCGGGCTTCTACGTCCACGGCGATGTGGATGGAGGTTCGCCCTGTGTCTATCACCCGGGCGTGGACCGTCACGAGGTCCCCTATGCCTATGGGGCTCTTAAAGTGCGTGCCGCCCAGATATGCCGTCACGCAATACCCCTGGGCATAGCTGCGGGCGCAGGTATAGGCCGCCTGGTCTATCCACTTCAAGACGGCCCCGCCGTGCACCTTTCCGCCGTAGTTCACGGTGCTGGGTTCGCTGATGAACTGAAAGGTCACTTCGTGCGGGGGGCGGTCTTCGTCCATGTGTGCGTGGATAGCCCGCCCCGGACGCCAAGGCAACACGCGGCGGATCCTCTGAAAGCCCCCTCCCGCGCGCATCACGCGGGGGGGGCTAGCTAGGCTGCCTTGGCCAGGGTCTCGGCGAGGGTGGCGCTCAGGGTCGCGCTGGGGCGCATGACCTGGCCCGCCTTTGCGTCGTCGGGGTGGTAGTAGCCCCCGATGTCCGCAGGGGTCCCGGCTCCGGCGTGCAGCTCTGCTACGATCTTGTCCTCGTTCGCTGCAAGGGCCTGAGCCAGAGGCGCGAACGCTGCGGCCAGGCGTAAGTCCTCGGTCTGCCCGGCCAGGGCCTGGGCCCAGTAGAGCAGGAGGTAGAAGTGAGAGCCTCTGTTGTCCAGATCTCCCACCTTGCGTCCTGGGGACTTGCCCTCGCCCAGCAGGCGCGTTGTGGCATCGTTCAGGGCCTTGCCCAAAAGCAGGGCATGGGGGTTGCGGCTCTGACGCCCAAGGTGATCAAACGCCGCGGCCAGGGCTGCAAACTCGCCCAGGGAGTCCCACCGCAGGTGGTTCTCGGCGGTTAACTGCTCCACATGCTTGGGCGCGGAGCCCCCGGCCCCGGTCTCCAGCAGGGCCCCGCCTCGCATCAGGGGGACGATGGAGAGCATTTTCGCGGAGGTGCCGAGCTCCAGGATGGGGTACATGTCCGTCAGGTGGTCGCGCAGGACGTTGCCCGTGGCGGCGTTGGTGTCCTGGCCCTTGGCCACCCGCGCGTTGGTGAAGTGCGCGGCCTCGGCGGGGGGCAGAATGTGGATCTCCACCCCGTCCGTGTCCAACGCGCCCAGGCGGGCGTTGACCTTTTGCAAAAGCTGCGCGTCGTGGGCCCGGGCCGCGTCCAGCCAGAACACCACCGGCGCGCCCGTGATGCGCCCCCGGTTGACGGCCAGCTCGATCCAGTTCTGGATGGGCGCGTCCTTGGTCTGGCACGCGCGCCAGATGTCGCCGGCCTCCACCTGGTGTTCCAATAGGGTCTGGCCGTCGGCCACGATGCGCATGGTCCCGTCCGCCGGGGCCACGAAGGTCTTGTCGTGGGAGCCGTACTCCTGGGCCTTTTGGGCCATGAGGCCGATGTTGAAGACGCTGCCCATGGTGGCGGGGTCAAAGCCCCCGCTCGCGCGGGCGTCGTCCACCATGGCCTTGTGGAACACGGCGTAGGTCGTGTCGGGGATGACGGCCTTGGTGTCGTGCTCCGCCCCGTCGGGGCCCGTGACCTGCCCGCCCCAGCGGACGATGGGCGGGGTGGAGGCGTCGATGATGACGTCGTTGGGCCGGTGGAGGTTGGTGATGCCCTTTTTGGCGTCCACCATCATCAGGGCCGGGCCTTTGGCCAGCGCCGCGGCGATGTCGGCCTTGATTTCGGCCTCCTTGGGGTGGCCCGCGATCTTGGCCTCTATGTCCGCGATGCCGTTGTTGGGGTTGGCCCCCAGGTCTTTGAGCAGCGCGCCGTGCTTCGCAAAGACGTCCTCCAGGAACACCTCCACAACGTGACCAAAGATAATGGGGTCAGAGACCTTCATCATCGTGGCCTTCAGGTGGAGGGAGAACACAACGCCCTTGGCCTTCGCGTCGGCCATTTGTTCCTTGATGAACGCGCGCAGGGCTTTGACGCTCATAAAGGTCGCGTCCAATATTTCGCCCGCCTGGAGGGGGAGGGCGTCCTTCAGGACCGTGACCGCGCCGCCCTGGTCCGCGAACTCTATCTTGGCGGTCGTGGCGGCGGAGATGGTCGTGGACTTTTCGTGCGCGAAGAAGTCGCCCCCGTCCATGTGGGCCACGTGGGTTTGGGAGTCCTTGGCCCACGGGGCGGTCTTGGGCGGGTTTGCCTTGGCGTAGGCCTTGGCCGCCGGGATGGGGCGGCGGTCGGAGTTGCCCTCGCGCAGGACGGGGTTCACGGCGCTGCCCAGGATTTTCTTATAGCGCTCCTGCGTGGCCTTTTCCGCGTCGTTTTTGGGCGCCTCAGGGTAGTCCGGGATGGCGTAGCCCTGGCCTTGCAGCTCCTTAATGGCGGCTTGCAGCTGCGGCACGGAGGCGGAGATGTTGGGGAGTTTTATGACGATGGCCTCGGGCGTTTTGACCAGATCGCCCAGCGCGGCCAGGGCGTCGGGGTGCTGCTCCGGCGCGAACGCGGCCAGGATGCGCCCGGCCAGGGATATGTCGGCCAACTCCATGGTGATGCCGGCGGCGCGGGCCACATGCTGCACCATGGGCAGGAAGGAATAGGTGGCCAAAAGCGGCGCCTCGTCGGTCTTGGTCCAGTGGATGGTGTGCTTGGTCATGGTTTTGGTCTCCTTTTTTTGGCAATTTTTTCTTCTGTTAAAAAAATTAAATGTGTGCTCTGCAACGACAACGGAAACAATAAATAAAATTATTACATAAATAAAATTCATAATCTGTAAATCTGTTCTCTTCGTGTCGTCTGCGGTTAATCCTACCCAAACCACCTACACTTACTCACCGGCGTGCGCGTGTCCATGTCGCGGCCGCGGCCACGCGCTTGATCATGGGCAGGAACGAGTACGTGGCCAGCGCGGGGGCCTCGTCGGTCTTGGTGTAGATGATGGTGGTCTGGGTCATGGTTGGGGGCTCCTTTTTTAGTTTCTAATATAAAAATACAAAGCATTTAAAGAGAGTCCTATACCGACAAACAGGAGTACAGCAGAAAACATAAATATATCATATATCACGTTTATTTTTGCAAAGCTTGGATCGTTTTCTCTATAGACAACGTCAATTTTGTCTCCAATTTCATATGAGTATATGCTGCTACATGATGTTGTGAATTCCCTTAGTATATCATCTTTATCCTTGAACTCTATTGTGTATGTAGACATTGGTTTTGTGCTGTTACTGCAATTATTGTCAATATCTATAACGGCGCCAATAGAATTCTGTGCGCTAGACAGAAAGATTGCGTTTTGGGTAAAAAAGAAAAGGCCCGCAAAAGACAGGCAAATTCCCAGAAATAAAAATAGAGCCCTATTCTTTCTGGTCGGTATGATGGTTGTATATATCATCCCACCCACCTACACTTACTCGCCGGCGTGCGCGTGTCCATGTCGCGGCCGCGGTTGATGTGGTCCTCCACCTCCGCCGCCGTCCCGATCAGGCGCGCGTACAAAAACACCGTGAACGCCGCGCGCTCAAGCGCGGCCTCATCCACCGTCCCCGCGCGGAAGGGCTTCCACAGCATTTTCAGTAAAATGGTCGCGATCACCGCGTCAATGTTCACGCAGTAGACGTTTTTACTCACGCCCGTCTTGAACAGGGCCTCCACCAAACAGTGGTAGTAGTCCAGGAACACGTTCGTCGTGTGCTTCTTCCGGAACAGGTCGCGGACAAAGGCCTCGCGCGGGTCCACGTTCACGTCCTTGCCCTTGAACACCGGGTGGGACACGCACGGGATTTTGGCGTAGCTCAGATCCCCGGCCTCCTTGGCCTGCTTCTTGTAGGCCTTGTAGGCCTGCGCGCGGGCGGTGGCCATGGCCTCCAGATCCAGCTTGTGCCCCGCATCGCCGGGGTCGGCCAGACCGCTGTCGCGGAACTGGTCCAGGAGGAAGGCCATGGCCTCGTACCCGTTGCCGCCGTGGGCATAGCCGGCGTGGGTGAGCATCCCGAGATAACCCTTGTTGATCTGCACGCGCCCGGGGTCCTGGGGGCCGTCGGCGGAGACCGCGCCCTTTGCCCCCTGTGCGGTGATGGTCCCAGGGCCGTTGGTCGACACCAGGCCCAGAAGGATGGAAAAGTCTGTCAGTTCCGTTTCGCGCGGGCGCGTGCCGATCTGCGCGAGGTATGCCAGCTCGGTGAACGACCAGTCGCACGCGAGGTCCTGCACGGATACGCCACGCAGGGCGTGGTGGGACTGCGCGTCGCCGGGGACGCTGGCCCCCACGGAGGCCGCGATAAGGCGCAGGTGCCAGGGGATGTTGCGCACGGTGGTGCGGGAGACGCGCTTTTTCATCAGCGGCCACCAGGCCAGGTGGCACGTGGCGGCGGCCAAGACGGCCTGCATGTCTATGTGTCGTCCGGACTTTTGGGCCAAGGCGGCCAGGAAGCGCACGAACACGCTCTCCACGCCCCGGGCCTCCAAGCCCGCGAGGACGGCCTTGGCTCGGTCGCACGGCGCGTCGCCCAAAAGGACGGCCGCGTCCGCGCGCCCCAGCTGCTCCGCAAAGTCAAAGCCCTTGCCCGGTGCCTTGCGGAGCCCTGTGTGCCCAAAGAGGTCCACCAGGGCGTCTGCGGCCGCCCGCGCTCTGGCTGCGCAGTTCGGGCCGAAGCAAGCCAGGGCTGCGGCCAGGACAGTGTTGGGGCTATTGCCGGCCTCCCTCGCCGCGTCCGCTGCGGCCAGGGCAGGGGTGCCCGCGATGGGTGCCAGGGCGCACAGGACAGCGCTCGCAAACGCCCGTCCGTTGCGGCCTGGGTACTCCCGCGTGAGGGCCAGGGCGATGTTGTCCTCAAAGGCCTTCGTGGCGCAGTCCAGGACGGACACGCCGTGGAGGCTCGTGATTTGGCTCTTGGGGTCCATCTGTGACGCGCCAGAGGCGTCTTTGAGGTTCTCCCGTGGGAAGGCTGCGCCAATTTGTTTGTCCAGGGCGGCGATCTGGTCGTTGTACGGGGCGAGGGCCTCCACCACGGGCAGGGTGAGATTCGCGGGCAGGCGCATCTCGTGCGTGTTTTGGAGCCAGCACTTCAGGGACAGGTCCCCCACCGGGGCGAAGTCCGGCTTTTGCTTGTTGAGCGCCATGACCGCCGTCAAAGCTTCGGGCAGGTAGGCGATGTTGGTCACGACCGCGCCCTTGTCGGAGCAGACGGGGTTTTCGGGCGTGTAGAGGTCGCCCACGCCGAACTTGTCCATGAACCACTTTTCCTTGGCCCGCGCGTTGTCGCCGGAACCCGCAATGGCCCCCGCGTGGCCGCAGGCGCGGGTGAGCTTTTCCTTCCACCGCCCGACGATGCAGGCCACGACGGGCTTTTGGAACGCCACGTCGCGCTCGTAGTACCCACCGGGCTCCACGTACACGACAGCGGCCTTGGAGCGTTTGTCGGCGTGGAGGGCGTCGGCGAACTCCTGCAGGGCGAAGTGGATGTAGATGTCCTTGCCGGAGGAGACCGACGCCGTGGTGCCCCAGCCCTGTGTGAGGAGGTAGGTGGCGATGGTGGTCGTGAAGTTGCCGGAGTTGGAGTAGACCGCGACCGAGCCCTTGACCAGGGACTCCTCCGGGGATTTGCCGCCCAGAGCCCCGCCCAGGCGGACGTGGTTGTGCGCGTCGCCGAGCCCTAAGCAGTTCGCGCCGAACACGTCCACGCGGTGCTTGCGGGAGAGGGAGCGGATGAGGCGCGAATCGCGAAGGCTCACCTTCTCCGTCAGGATGATGATCTTCTTGAGGTTCGGCGCGCTGGCCAGGGCCTCGACCACCCCATCGCGCACGCCTGCGGGGGGCAGGTAGATGACCACGGTGTTGAACGCGTGCCCGGCCGCCACGGCGTCCGCGATGGTGTTGTAGACCGGGATGTCGCCCTTTGGGGTTTTGAGGGTGCCGCCGCCCTTGCCGATGGCCGTGCCGCAGACGATGTTCCCGCCCGAATACGCGTGGGAGATGGGCGTGACGGTCCGGCTCTCCCCCCCCAGGATGTTCATCACGCACACGCGGTCGTCCTTGGTGGCGAGCTGGTCCAGGTTGGTGATGTGGGTGGTGAATTGTGCGGCGGTTTGGGTCATGGTTTTTTCCTTTTCTCTTGTCATTGCGAGGGGGCGTAGCCGACGAAGCAATCCAGGCTTATAACTTCAAAACTGGATTACTTCGCTTCGCTCGCAATGACGATTAAACGGCATTGGCGTACAAGTCCTTCCATTCAGGGTTCAAAGATTCAATCAGGGCCAACTTCTTCTTCCGCGACCCGCCCTTTATTTGCTTCTCCCGCGCGATGGCATCCTCCATAGTGTTGCAACTTTCGGCATAAACCAAGATTTTACAGCCATAGCGTTTAGTAAATCCCTCGTTTAATCCTTCTTTGTGTTCATAAACCCTTCGAGACAAATCGGCGGTTACGCCCGTGTACAGTGTGCCATTCCTCTTGTTGGCCATGATGTAGACGGTTGGCTTTTTCATTGTCTTTTCCCTATTCGTCATTGCGAGCGCAGCGAAGCAATCTAGTCCTGGATTGCCGCGTCGGCCTCCGGCCTTCTCGCAATGACGCCTACGCCGCCTTTTTCTGCGCCTCCTGCTCCTTAATACCCATCACCCGCGCAATTTCGGCGCGGCCCCCACCGGAAGCAATCCACGCATCCATCTCCCGCGCAAAGGTCACGACCTTGCTGATGTCCGAATCGTACCCAAACATGGAGTAGGGGATCTTCAGGTTATCCAGCGTTTCCCGCAAATACCCCAGGCCCCGAATCAGGTTCGGCCCCCCGCGCCCGACCACCACATACAAGGGCTTTGGCCCGTGCGCGTTCCAGTGCGCGCGCAAGGCGTCCGCCATTGCGCGGAAGGTCTCGTAAATATCCGTGTTGTTCGCCTTGCCCCCAATCATCATCAGGACGTTGCTCTGCGGGACCCAGTACTTGTATACAATCTGCGCAATTGCCTTCATCTTCTCGTACGGCGGGTTGCCCCCGAAATCGGACGAAATCGTGCCCGCATCGCCCAGCAGCTCCGTCACCAAAGTGCTCGCCCCCCCGCCGAAGGTCATGGCCGTGATGGTGCCCTTCTCGTTCGTCACAAACACGTCCGACTGTCCCTGGTAGGTCCGAAGGGCGTTGACCTCCTGCTCAAACGGGCTCAAATCCTCCGCGAACAGGGACTCGGGCAGGTCAAAGCGCCGCCACGCTGGGTCGTCCCCGTCAAACGAGCACTTGAAGTCGCACGCCACGGGCACGAGGCGCCCCTTTTGCGGCATCATCCGGATGGGGTTCAGCTCCACAAGGCTCATCCCGTACGCGCGGAACAACTCCCACAGCTTGGGTACGTGCTGCACCAGGGGGCTGATAACCTCTGCTGGCGCGCCTATTTTCTTCAACGCCTCAGACACCACATGTCCGCTCAACCCCGTGTAGGCATCAAACGGCATGGTGATGATCTGGTCGCTGCCCAGGTCTTCCACATCCACGCCCCCATGGTGCGTGATGGTCAGGGCCGGCGCGCGGTGCGCGGTGGAGTCGCCGATGGAGACATAGACCTCATACTGCGCGGGGATGGCCGATTCGAAGGTTACGCCCTCGGCTTTCGCCACAACGTTGCCCACCCGGTGCTCTGCGAAGTAGAGCCTCTCGCGCTCTGCCATGGCCTTTTTGGCGGTATCGCAAAACCCGATGAGGCCCGCCTTGCCCTTCTTGCCCACGCCACCGCGGAAGACGGGCTTGACGATGACCTGGCCCCACTTGGCGATCATGGCCTCCACGGCGTCGGGCGTCGCGTCAGGGCCCAGGATCTCCGCCGCAGGAAAATCTACCCGCTTTAAGAGTTTATGACCCCAGAGCATGCCGGTGATGTTCATGGCGATATGTTCCCCTTTGTTCTGCAGCAAAACTGGGCGCATTAGACCGGAGGCACGCGGTGAGCGCAACCGGGGACTTATGCTGCGCCGCCGCGCGGGGCCGAAACTTTTCACAGCAGGGGGTTGCGGGGTACAATGGAGGAGAAGGATGTGAAAGATAGTTATGGTTGCTACGCGAAAACCCACAGCGCCTGCGCTTCGGGGTGGCACGAGGGTGTCTGCCCACGCTGGTGATGCGCCGAATCTTGGGGCCGCAGCAAAAGCGCAGGCCTCGTCTGATGCGCGCCTAGATAGGGGGTTGCGCTACGCCACAGGCCAGGCAAAAGAGGCCCAGCGCCTGGCCTGCGGGGCGTTGCAGACTTCTGCGGAAGCGCTAGCGGCAAAGTCATATGGTGCCCCCCGCTATACGCGGCTGCAGGTGGCTAAAGCGTTTTACCCAAATGGCACGGACCTGTTTGGGCAGGCTGCAGGCCATCTGCTCTCTCATGCAACGGGTCAGGCTGGGCTCGCTCTGAATGTGGCCTTGGCATGGGGTGATGTGCGCAGGGATGGCGCGCCCGGGATAGGTGCCGCTGACCGCCAGCGGATTGCTGAGATGGCCGCAGAAACCCTCCAGGACGATTTTCCGGGCATCACAGCGCGCGGGGTGGAGCGGCTGGCGGCGCGGCCCGTTGAAGATCAAGTGCATGCGAGTTTTACACGTCGTGAAAGAACCCTAGGTGACCGTGTGGGCACGCGGCACGCCGCAGAGGAGGCCCGGGCTAACGGGCGCACGACCGAGGCGCACGCGGCGGTGGGCGATGGAAGAGCGGAGGCGATTCTGGACGCGCTGGCCCGCGATGATATGACCTTGGAGGAGAGGTTGGCTTTGATAGCGCAATATGAGGAGTTTATGGCCGCGCGCGCCGAACCACAATTTGCCGATCTTCTCGGGACACCCAGACCCATCCGGGTGGACCGGTTTGCCCTGGGACTACCGGAGGCGGAAGCCCCGGAAGCGGCCTGCAAGCCACCGGAGCCCACGGCTACGGGCCTGGCCTTTCCCCTCACGATGAGGCTCTAAGCCCTCACGCGGCCTTTTTGGCCTGCGCGGCCTTGGCCATGATGTCCAGGTATATCTTGGCCCACTCGCGCGGCGCGCGCTGCGCAAAGGGGCCGGCCTTAGACCGCCAGTAGGCCAGGATTTGGGGGAACTGGTTGAACTTCAGGTTTGCCTCCTGGACCATGCGCCTGTCGCGGGGGAACAGGCGTAGGCCACGGATTTTGGCCTCGCGCGCGGCATACTGCCTGGGGCCGAGGTAGTCGGACAGGACTGCGGCGAGGACAAAGGGGTCCTCTGTCCCGATGCGGCGCTTGGCCTCTTCCATCCGGGCCATGATGATCTCCAGCGCGCGGCGGGCGGCCCCGGCGGCGGCCTCGCCCTGTGTTATACGGGCAACGTATATCGCGCGGGCGATGTGGTGGATATACGCTTGGGGGATTTCTGGCATCCAGATGAGCACGCCGGATTCCATGGGCCCCACGCGGTCTAGGTGGAAGCACTGGTGGCAGAAGATGCATGTTGTGGCGAGGTTGCCGGGCCGGGTGTCCGCGTGGTCGCCGTTGATGTGGAGGATTTCCTGGTACTTGGCGGCCTCAAAGCCGCAGCAGCGGCAGCGGTTGCCGTCGCGCTTCAGAATGCGCGCGCGCAGGTCCGGGGGCAAGGGAGCGGGGCCAGAAGGTGTTCCCTCGGCCCCGCCTGTTTTGCCCCCTCTGGAAACGCCCAGGGTGATGGGGAGGACCTTCACGGCTTAGCCGATGCCCGTCCCGGTGGCCTTGAGCGTGAGGGGCGTCGGGGCCGCCACGGTCTGCCCGCCGGAGACGGTATCGGTGATGACGTCGTATATGAAGGGCAGGGAGAGCAGCGCGCCCCCGGCGACGAGGCGAATTGCCCCCTCCTTCAGCTCTGTCTTGTCTGGGTCTTCGACGTGGTCTTTGATCTTAAAGACCCCCATGACCCCGATGAGCAGACCCATAAGGGTGGAGAACACCGCGATCAGACCTGGAAGGTTTTGAACGGAATCCGTGATGTGTCCCGCGATGGTGCTGAAGGTGTTGGTGCCTCCGCCCGCTGAGGCCGGGCTGGCCGCGAGGACACCGGCGGTGAAGCCCGCCCCTGCGGTGAGGTAAAGTTTTTTTATATATTTTAACATGGTCTGGTTCTCCTTTCTGCTTTGTGAGGTTGCTTGCACTGATACTATGGAGCGGGCAATGGTTCTCCTCTTCTCCGACCTTAAGTAAATATGACCCCGTCCAACCACACGCCCGTTGTTATTTGGACGGCGTTCAGAAGGGGCCCCAGGTTCACGCACAGCGCTCCACCAATTATGTGGGTTGCGCCCGCCATGAACGAGGCCTGTTGGTCGCCCTCGGCGACATCCCGTATGATGAACCAGCCGCGGATGAATGCGACCAGCCCTATAAGCCAGAAGAACGCTATGGCCGCGCTCGCCACCGCCGTCACATGCATGATGGTGGAGTAGTCTGCCCCCGCAAGATAGAGGATGAGGGGGGCTGTCGTCACCACGTTGTCGTCAAACACGGACTGCGCGAAGATACCCAAGATATCGTCCAGGGAAAAAAGAAGGCCAGCTATGGCAAGGGTCGTGATGGTGCCCAAGCCCATGGGTCCCTTCGTGCCCTCTTGCGCATCCTTGATAATGCGCATGAGCGCGATGAGAGTCAGGACTAACGCCGCCAGGTATGCAAATGCCCCGATAAGAGTGTGCGCCGGGCCCCAAATGTCGGTCATAAAGTTGACCAAGACAGCGTCTAAGCCGCCCGAGGAGGCGCTACCCAGGAATTCCGAATATTCTAGCGGGTTCGTAGCCCCTTGCGGCCCTACAAGGGTTACGGTGACCACGTTTATGATAAAGGGCAAGGACAGAAGTGCGCCACAGGCCAGCCCCCACTTGATGGGCTCCTCCATGGGCACATCGTCGGGTTTTTCTACGTGTTTTTTGAGCTTAAAGATCGCCCGCACACCGAAGACGAGGCCTGCGATATAGGCGATAACCGCAATAACGCCGGGCACAGTGTTCAGGCTTTGGACAATGTTGCACATGGCCCAGCCCAGGGAGCCATCGTCAGAGTACTTGCATCCGCTGTCCTCAAAAAGCTCCAGACCCAGAATCTTTTCCACGATACTGCGAGCCTCGGCAATCTCGGGCAGAAGGATGAGCGCGAGGGCCAACACCAGGATGGCCCCGGCACGAGCGGAAAATGTCTGTAAGAGTGCGTTCATGTGCGCAGTGTCCTTATATTATCAATTTTTCATCATATTTTCATTGCCCTGACCTTAGGGGATATACACAGCTTCCCTCATTCCATTACACCATATTTTAGACAAATCACGCAAGAATCAGCGATACGCGGCGGCCAGGCTCTCTACGGGTAAGGTGAGGCACTCCGCGACATGCAGATCTGTGTTGAATGAAACGTGCCCCAGGGGCCGCGCGAAATTGGCCAAGCCCTTTTGGAACGCCGCGTCGTGAGCCGGCACGACGGTGACCAGGATTCGCCCTGTGCTTTCGGAAAACAGGGCCTTTTCCGGGGATAGGTCCACGGCAGACAGGTCCACCTCCAGTCCCATGCCCGACGCTATAGCCTTTTTGGCAAGAGCTGCCGCGAGGCCACCCAGGCCCAGGGGCAGAGCCGAGGCGATAAGGCCCCTGGCCACCGCCCGGCTATAGTCTGCGTACAGGGCCCGATTCGCCGCCAGTCTAGTCTGCGGCACATTGCGCCCCAGCGCCCCGCGCATCGCGTAGTACTCCGACCCTCCACATTCATCGTGTGTTGCGCCCAGGAGGTACAGCCGGTCACCCGCCGCCTTAGGGGTCAGGGATACGGCCTTTGCGGTGTCTGGCATAACGCCCAGAGCGCTGATGAGCGTCGTGGGTGGGGCGGAGATCGTCACAGGGTGCCCGCTCGCGTCGTAGCCCTTGAAATCATTGAACATGGAGTCCTTGCCCGAGATGAACGGCGTGCCGTACGCCACTGCGGCCTCATACAGCGCCGCGCAGGCCCGCTTGAGTTGACCCAGGCGCGCTGGGTCCGTGGAGGAGCACCAGCAGAAGTTGTCCAGCAGGGCCAGGTGGTCAAAGGGGCACCCGGCGGCCACGGCGGCGCGCACGGCGTAGTCCAGGGACGCTGCTGCCATGGCCCCCGTGTCTATATCGCCATAGCGGGGGAACAAACCATGGGCCAAAACAACGCCTGTTGTGCTGTCAAATAAAGGCCTAATAACCGTTGCATCGGCGGACACGCGCCCCGGCCCCTGGAGCGGGCCAAGCGCTGCCCCCCCCTGCACCCCGTGGTCAAAGCGGGTGGTGATAGCTTCCCGGCTGCGCATATTCGGGCGGGCCAGGAGGTCCAGAAGGGCGTCGCCCATATTTGTTGTGCGCGCTTTGGGCTCCACGTCTCCGCCGGGGGTGAAGGTGGTGGTGAGCGGCGTGGTTGGTGTGCCGTCGTGGATAAAGTCCATGGAAAGGTTCAAAACCTCCTCGCCTTCCCACGTAGCCACAGCGCGCCCGCTGTCCGTGAAGCGCCCGATGACGGCGGCCTCCACCCCACGGCTGGCCAGATGGGCGATAAGGGCGTCCGCATGTTCTGGTGGCACGGACAGGGTCATGCGCTCTTGGCTTTCCGAAATCCATATCTGCCAAGGTTTTAAACCGGGATATTTAAGTGGCACCTTGTCCATCTCCACCACGAAGCCGCCAGGGTCGCGTCCCATTTCTCCGACGGAGGATGACAGCCCTCCCGCGCCGTTGTCTGTGATGGACGTCCACCAGGCTCGGCCTCGCACCTCCAGCAAAGCGTCGGACAACTTCTTTTGCGTGATGGGGTCGCCGATCTGTACCGCCGTTGCGGGTGCGCCTTCGTCTAATGCAACGGAGGAGAATGTCGCCCCGTGGATACCATCAAGCCCCACGCGGCCACCGGCAGTGACGATGAAATCCCCGGGACGCGCAGCTTTTATGTGCGCCGGCTTTCCACGTATTGTCCGTGGGGCAAGCCCCACTGTGCCCACAAACACAAGAGGTTTTCCTACGCAGCGCGCGTCGTAGTACGCAAACCCCTGCGGCGTTGGGATGCCGGCGCAGTTCCCTCCATGCTCTACCCCGTGAATCACGCCTTCGGCTACGATTTCAGGAGACAGAACGGGGATCTTGCCTTCTAGGTCGCGGTAATAGTCTGCGGGCGCCTCCAGGGGCGCAAAGCAAAATCCATAGCGGTTGGCGATGGGCTTTGCGCCCAGGCCAAAGCCCATGATGTCCCGGTTCACACCCCCGATGCCTGTCACGGCACCGCCAAACGGTTCCAGGGAGCAGGGGGTATTGTGCGTCTCCACTTTGTCACAAACCATCCATCTCTCATCGAAGGCGATTCCCCCCGCGTTGTCGGTGAACACACTGATGCAAAAGTCCCGCTCGCCCTTGGCCGCACGGATGTCTTGAGTGGCTCTTTTGATGTAGTGCTTGTACAGCCCGTCTGGGACATCGTCGTCCAGGGGGGAGGCAAAAATGTTGTGTTTGCAGTGCTCAGACCAAGACTGCGCCAGCATCTCTACCTCTATGTCGCGCGGCTTTCTGCCCTCGGCGCGGAAGTAGTCCCGGATGGTGTGGAGGTAGGGCAGGGGAAGGCCAAGTGGACCACGATTTTCTATTCCTTTTGAAGATAAAAGACTTAACTCTTCATCTGATACCTCAAGATTGACACATGCTGACGCGTCACCTGTGCAATCCAAATCCACCACTGGAAGAAACGCAGAGAAGCTATTGATATTATTGAATATAGTCACGCGGTGAATAAGGGGGTTTGCGAGGAAGGGAAGCAGAGATCGCGCGACCGCCTCGCCCACCTCGGACAGGAGATAGAGGCGCGAGAAATACACATCTTGCGCCGCGCCCAGGGCCTCCAGCATTCCCGCCGCCGTGGCCCCCACGTTGTCCGCCACGCCGGGCAGGAAGCCCACCTCCACGGCCCAGGCGAACGTTGGCGGTTCCGGCACGGCCTCTTGCGTCACAGGACAGGCAAGGGCCCGCGCAAAGGCCTCTGGCGGCTTGTCTTTCGTGGTGTACACATCCACAATCCGCACAGCCGCGCCCGGCGGCAGGTGGCGGAGCAGGGGGCCCGCGCGCCCGTCGGTCTCAGGGCCCAGGATCAGAGTTCGGTGTCCGCCAGCGCTCATGCCCCAGATCCCGCGATGAGTTTTGCCTGGGTCACGTCGTAAAAGCCCTCAACCCCATTCTCTCGGCCTAGGCCAGAGCCCTTGACCCCTCCGAAGGGGTTGGCGGGGTCGCGGAAGCTGGCCCCGTTGACGGAGACCACACCCGCCCTAATGTCCCGTGCGGCGCGGGCGGCCAGGGCCGCATCGCCCGTGTATACAAGCGCGGTCAGGCCGTAGAGCGTGTCGTTGGCCATCTCTATGGCCTCCGCGTAAGTCTCAAACGGCACTACGGGCAAGACTGGGCCAAACACCTCCTCCCGCCAGACGCGCATGTCCCGTGTTACGCCTTTCAGTATGGTGGGGGCAAAGAACGCACCGTGCAGCCCTTCAGGTCTCATCGCCCCGCATACCGCCACCGCCCCGCGTTCTAGGGCATCCGCCACTTGCTCCTCTAGCAGGTCTAACTGCCGCGCGGCCACCAGGGGCCCCATATCCGTATCTTCCTTCAGCGGGTCGCCCAGGGTCATCGCGCGCGCTGCGGTGGTCAGGCGGCCTAGAACCTCCTCAAAGCTATCTGTGTGTACCAGAAGGCGCTTGAGCGCCGAGCAGAACTGCCCCGCGTTGGAAAAGCGCTGCTCCAGAAGCTGGGGCAGAGCCGCATCCAGATTTGCATCGGGGAAGACCAGGCCCGGGCTGGAGCCGCCCAGCTCCAGAACGGCGGGGATGCACTTCTCCGCTGCTCGGGCGTACACTGCGCGCCCCGTGTCCGCGCTGCCTGTGAAGGATACAAAGTCAATCTCCTGCTCCAACAGGGCCTGCCCCACGTCCGCGCCGCCGGTGACAAAGCCCATCACACCTTCCGGCACTCCCGCGCGAGCCACGAGGTCGTCCAAAAGCGCGCTGAACAGGGGGACCTCCTCAGAGTATTTGACTACCACAGTGTTGCCCGCGATGACGGCCTGGAGCGCAGTGCGCAAATTCGGCAGGGGAAAGTTCCAGGAGAAGATGGCCGCGCCCGTGCCTATAGGGATGCGGTGCACTACAGTGCCGGGGCAGGTCTCGCGCGGGGCTAGGATGGCCGGGGCGTTGTCCAGCTTCCACGCAAAGTTCTCCAGTGCAAGGTCCACCTGCGCGCGCGACAGGCGGATGGTCTGGCCCATTTCGCGTGATACAGCACGGGCCAGCACCTCCCCCTCCCCCTCCATCAGGGCAATGAGGGGGCGCAGTGCGGCTATACGCTCCGCAAGGGGGAGGGCGGCCCAGGGACCTTGCGCCCGGCGTGCGCGCGCCACGGCGGCCTGAATCTCCGCGGATGAGGAGGTTTTTGCCTGGCCTAGGGCCGCAAAGCCCTGTGCGGGGTTTTTGGAGGTGATCAGCACGGGGAAGAGTCTTAGGCCGTTTTGGGCTTGAACGGAAGGCCTGGGCAGGGGTATCCATGGGCACCATGAAGATAGACAAGGCAGAGATAGAGACCTTGGCCGCCCTCTTGCGGGCGGAGGACCTTGGGGAGATTGAGGTGGAGGAGGGCGGCTCGCGCATTAGGGTGGTCGCCCGCGCTCCCGTATCGGCCCCGGTGGCGACCACGCCCGCACCCGGCCTTTTGCCTCCCGCGCCGATGGTGGAGTGCCCTGGTGCGCCCCCCCCGGCGGGTGCCGTGCTTTCGCCCATGGTTGGCACGGCCTACCTCCAGCCAGAGCCGGACGCCCCGCCCTTTGTGAAGCCCGGGGACACCGTGGCGGCGGGCGATACCCTTCTGATCGTGGAGGCCATGAAGGTCATGAATCAGATCAAGGCGGACCGCGCGGGCGTGGTCGGGGACATCCTGGTCGCTGACGGGCAGCCGGTAGAGTTCGGCGAGCCACTCCTTGTCATCACGTCCGGTGCGGCGTAGCAGAAAAGCGCAAACAGGTTTGAAAAGCCCGGCTTTCTCTGCCCCACGAAGACTTGGCAGCGCGCTACTCTCCCACGCCTTAGGACGCAGCTACCTAAGCCTCAGGCGGGTTTCACGGCCCTGTTCGGGATGGGAAGGGGCGTTGCCTCTTCTCTGTCACACTACCAATAAGGCTTTGGCTTTTTCCCGCCAAGAAAGGGGAACTTTAACAGAATCTACTATGTTTGTTAGGGCCTCGTTCGCACATCCTTCTTTTATAATGCGCCCAGCACAATAGACCTTCGTATTTGCGCTACTTTCGCAGATATTGTCTAATCGCATGAGGCGTTCAATGGCATCCGTCTTACTTATCGTCTGGTCAGTAAAAAGTTCAAAGTGCTCTACAAAACACTTTTTCCCTACGCTTTGCAGGCTACGCTCAAGATCGATCATGCTTTTTTATTCGCTTTAAGGGAAATTCTTCCGCAAACAGGTTTGAAAAGCCGGGGTGTTCTGCCCCCCGAAGACTTGGCAGCGCGCTACTCTCCCACGCCTTAAGACGCAGTACCATCGCCGCAGACGGGTTTCACGGCCCTGTTCGGGATGGGAAGGGGTGTTGCACCGTCGCCATGACCACCAAGTCATCGGGGGGCAGAAAAGGGTTTCCAACGACTAACGTAGCCTGAGAACAGCGGCCTGGCCGCTGCGCGTGGCTTCCCGCAAAGGCGAACCTTTGCGTGAGTGAATTCAAGCCAATCGGGCAATTAGTACGGGTTAGCTTCACGTGTTGCCACGCGTCCACATCCCGCCTATCAACGTGGTGGTCTTCCACGGCCCTGATGGGGAGTCCTGGTCTCGAGGCCGGCTTCCCGCTTAGATGCTTTCAGCGGTTATCCATCCCGGACATAGCTACCCTGCGGTGCCGCTGGCGCGACAACAGGTACACCAGAGGTCCGTCCACCCCGGTCCTCTCGTACTAGGGGCAGATCCTCTCAAGACTCCAACGCCCACGGCAGATAGGGACCGAACTGTCTCACGACGTTCTGAACCCAGCTCGCGTACCTCTTTAAATGGCGAACAGCCATACCCTTGGGACCTTCTCCAGCCCCAGGATGAGATGAGCCGACATCGAGGTGCCAAACAGCCCCGTCGCTGTGAGCGCTTGGGGGCTATCAGCCTGTTATCCCTAGAGTACCTTTTATCCGTTGAGCGATGGCCCGTCCATGTGGAACCACCGGATCACTATGACCTGCTTTCGCAACTGCTCGGCCTGTCGGCCTCGCAGTAAGGCTGGCTTATGCCATTGCACTCGATGGACGATTTCCGACCGTCCTGAGCCAACCATCGCGCGCCTCCGTTACGCTTTGGGAGGCGACCGCCCCAGTCAAACTACCCACCACGCAGGGTCCCGGCCCCGGATTCACGGGGCGCGGTTAGACATCACGAAGGTCAAGGGCGGTATCTCAAGGACGGCTCCGCGAGGACTGACGCCCCCGCCTCAAAGCCTCCCGCCTATCCTGCACATAACAATCGTAATGCCACTGCGAAGTTGCAGTAAAGGTTCATAGGGTCTTCCCGTCTGACCGCGGGTACGGGGCATCTTAACCCCGAGTTCAACTTCGCTGAGCCCGTCCTGGAGACAGTGGGGAAGTCGTTACGCCATTCGTGCAGGTCGGAACTTACCCGACAAGGAATTTCGCTACCTTAGGACCGTTATAGTTACGGCCGCCGTTTACCGGGGCTTCAATTCAGTGCTTGCACACCTCCTCTTAACCTTCCGGCACCGGGCAGGCGTCAGACCCTATACTTCGCCTTGCGGCTTAGCAGAGTCCTGTGTTTTAGGTAAACAGTCGCTACCCCCTGGTCTGTGCCCCCCCGCGCGTGTTTCCACACGCGAGGGCTTGCTTATCCCGAAGTTACGCAAGTAATTTGCCGAGTTCCTTCAGGACGGTTCTCTCAAGCGCCTTGGTATTCTCTACCATCCCACCTGTGTCGGTTTCGGGTACGGTCTATAACGTGGGGGCTATTTCCTGGGACCGCTTCGCAGCCCTTCCAATCCATTAAGGAAGAACAACTTACGCGATCCGTCACCTCCCACAGGTCACGGAATATTAACCGTGTTCCCATCGACTACGCACTTCTGCCTCGCCTTAGGGGCCGACTCACCCTGCTCTGATGAACATAGAACAGGAACCCTTGGGATTTCGGCGAGAGTGTCTCTCACACTCTTTATCGCTACTCATGTCCGCATTCTCGCTTGTGATACCTCCAGGCAAGCCTCACGACTGCCCTTCACAGGCCTACACAATGCTCCGCTACCATGCACAAAGTGCATCCTAAGCTTCGGTGGACAGTTTTAGTCCCGGTACATCTTCGCCGCCGGGCGTCTTATTTAGACCAGTGAGCTATTACGCTTTCTTTAAAGGGTGGCTGCTTCTAAGCCAACCTCCTGGTTGTCTTGGACGCCCGACTTGCTTTCGCACTTAACTGTCACTTGGGGACCTTAGCTGTAGGTCTGGGTTGTTTCCCTCTCGCCCATGGACCTTATCACCCATGGACTGTCTGCCATGCAGTACTCCTGGGTATTCGGAGTTTGGTAGGGTTTGGTAAGGCTCGCGCCCCCCTAGCCCTTCCAGTGCTCTACCCCCCAGGGTATTCACATGACGCTCTACCTAAATAGATTTCGCGGAGAACCAGCTATTACCCGGTTTGATTGGCCTTTCACCCCTAGCCACAGGTCATCACCCACTTTTTCAACAGTGGTGTGTTCGGCCCTCCAGTGCGTGTTACCGCACCTTCAGCCTGCCCATGGCTAGATCACCGGGTTTCGGGTCTAATCCCACATACTATGTCCCACTATCAGAGGATTCGGGAGATGTAAAACCGCAAATATTTAGCACAGCATCTAAAACAGGAAACCCCATATCATAGATTACAAAAACCGCTAATGCAGAGGGCCACAAAAGTAAGGGCAGGTATACCAGGCCTACCCTTTTCCATAAAAAGAACGGATTCCAAAGGCTGGATGCAACTAAAGAAAACCCTAAAAAAGAATATGGAAAAAAGTCTTGTAGTTTACTAATTCCCAGAACTTGCATTGAAACTATAATATTAATAAGTGTTAGTATCGAAAAGGCTATAAACTTTAAACAGAAATAAGCTTTATTTTTTACTAAATTATAGAATCTTCGCTGCATTTTTACATCTCCAAATTATCTGAAAGTGGGACAACGCGCATTTAACACTCGCTTTCGCTGCGCCTACACCTAACGGCTTAAGCTTGCATGTAAGACTAACTCGCGGACCCATTATACAAAAGGTACGCCGTCACCTCGTAAAGAGGCTCCGACTGCTTGTAAGCATCTGGTTTCAGGTCTGTTTCACTCCCCTCATCGGGGTTCTTTTCACCTTTCCCTCACGGTACTTGTGCACTATCGGTCGATCAGGAGTACTTAGTCTTGGAGGATGGTCCCCCCATGTTCAGACAGGATTACACGTGTCCCGCCTTACTCAAGGACATATCTGCTTTCTACCGATACGGGGCTATCACCCACTTTGGCGCGGCTTTCCATCCGCTTCTCGTTCTTACAGACATGCCACTGGACTGGTCCGCGTTCGCTCGCCACTACTAACGGAGTCTCGGTTGATTTCCTTTCCTGCGGGTACTGAGATGTTTCACTTCCCCGCGTTTGCTTTTTACACCTATGTATTCAGTGTAAAATACCTCATAAAGAGGTGGGTTTCCCCATTCGGACATTTCCGGGTCAACGGGTGTTGGCACCTTACCGGAACTTTTCGCAGCCTGCCACGTCCTTCATCGCCTCTGATCGCCAAGGCATTCACCAGATGCCCTTCAAAAACGCTTGAATTCACCACGCGCAGGGGCAAAGCCGCCCCCGCGACGCGCGGTTCTCAGTTGTATTTGTCAGACATTGGAGAACAACATTGCACGTCGCAAAAACCACAACACGCAATGATGTCTTTTCAAACCTATTCACGATATAAAAGAACAAGAGGATTGACTCCTCGTATAAGCACCCAAAGGGCGCTTACAAGAAGAGTGGTGGACCCTGCCGGGATCGAACCGGCGACCTCCTGCTTGCAAAGCAGGCGCTCTCCCGGCTGAGCTAAGGGCCCGCGCAAAAGGGTGGTGGGCCCGGCTGGATTTGAACCGGCGACCTCACCCTTATCAGGGGTGCGCTCTAACCAACTGAGCTACGAGCCCTTAACAATAACCCCTTTGTTTAAGAGAGAGAAGGAATTCGCGGGCGACAGCGCGCCGCAACGCACCAGACACATCCTTAGAAAGGAGGTGATCCAGCCGCAGGTTCCCCTACGGCTACCTTGTTACGACTTAGTCCCAGTCGCTGACCCCACCGTGGCCCGCTGCCTCCAAAAGGTTAGCACACGGTCTTCGGGTGAAGCCAACTCCCATGACTTGACGGGCAGTGTGTACAAGACCCGGGAACGTATTCACCGCACCATGCTGATGCGCGATTACTAGCGATTCCAACTTCATGCCCTCGAGTTGCAGAGGACAATCCGAACTGAGACCGGCTTTGGAGATTAGCGCCCCCTTGCGAGGTGGCTGCCCACTGTACCGGCCATTGTAGCACGTCTGTAGCCCCACACGTAAGGGACATGATGACTTGACCTCGACCTCGCCTTCCTCCGGTTTAACACCGGCAGTCCCGCCAGAGTTCCCGGCATTACCCGCTGGCAACAGACGGTAAGGGTTGCGCTCGTTGCTGGACTTAACCAAACATCTCACGACACGAGCTGACGACAGCCATGCATCACCTGTCACCGGTCCAGCCAAACTGAAAGAGGCCATCTCTGACCACCGCGACCGGGATGTCAAGTGTGGGTAAGGTTCTTCGCGTTGCTTCGAATTAAACGACATGCTCCACCGCTTGTGCGGGTCCCCGTCAATTCCTTTGAGTTTTAGCCTTGCGGCCGTACTCCCCAGGCGGCGCGCTTAACGGTTTCCCTACGCCACCAGGTTATCGGGGGCCAAGGGTCTTGGCACCTGATAACCTGACGGCTAGCGCGCATCGTTTACGGCGTGGACTACCAGGGTATCTAATCCTGTTTGCTCCCCACGCTTTCGTGCCTGAGCGTCAATACCGGTCCAGCCAGCCGCCTACGCAACTGGTATTCCTCCGAATATCTGCGAATTTCACCTCTACACTCGGAATTCTGCTGGCCTCTCCCGGATTCGAGCCGCCCAGTTTTGGAAGCAGTTCCGGGGTTGAGCCCCGGGATTTCACTTCCAACTTGGATGGCCGCCTGCGCACGCTTTAAGCCCAGTGATTCCGAACAACGCTTGCCCCATTCGTATTACCGCGGCTGCTGGCACGAATTTAGCCGGGGCTTCTTATGGTGGTACCGTCATCATCGTCCCACCCGAAAGAGCTTTACAACCCGAGGGCCTTCTTCACTCACGCGGCATGGCTGGGTCAGGCTTGCGCCCATTGCCCAATATTCCTCACTGCTGCCTCCCGTAGGAGTCTGGGCCGTGTCTCAGTCCCAGTGTGGGGGATCATCCTCTCAGACCCCCTATGGATCGTCGCCTTGGTGGGCTTTTACCCCGCCAACAAGCTAATCCAACGCGGGCCGATCCCTGGGCGATAAATCTTTGGACCGAAGTCATTATGGGGTATTAGCGTGGGTTTCCCCACGTTATTCCCCACCCAGGGGTACGTTCCCACGCGTTACGCACCCGTGCGCCGCTGCCCCCGAGGGGACCGCTCGACTTGCATGTGTTAGGCCTGCCGCCAGCGTTCGTTCTGAGCCAGGATCAAACTCTCATGTTTTGATCCCTTCAAAAGAACTTTACGGTTCTTTGAAGTTTATTACTTCAAAAGACTCGCATTTTGCGTTTACTTTGCTTTGCTCGCGCCCCGACTAAAAGGCGCGAGCGTGCGTATTCATGGAAGAGTACGCAAGGTTGGCAAAACACAAAAAGAGTCTTTATTATGTTTTAACGCGTCTCATGCTACGCGCACCCGGAAACCGGGTCCACGCCGGACGCTGCCGCCTGCGTATTCCTTCTCATCTCTCTTCAACGATGTCCAACAACGCCCCCGCCGAGCCGTGGCCCGGCGAGGGAAGGGGCCTTATACGCCCCCCCGCAGAGCTTGTCAAACGGGTTTTTGCACTTTTCCCCGATGCGTCACGCTGCGGCAAGATCCCCACCACCATACACCCCCACAGGCTAGCGTGTCAAAAACTGTAACGGCGGCTGGCCCTGGACAAGGGCAGGTGGGGTGCCCCATAGTCTGGCGCATGCGGCGAATCACCCTTTTGCTACTGACGCTGGCCTGCCTTCCGGCCTGCGCCCCGGTTTTGATAGGTGCGGGGGCCGTTGCGGGCGCCGCGGCGGTGAGCGAGGGGGGAATCTCGGGCACGGCGGAGGACGCCCACATCGGGGCCCTCATCCGCGACGCGTGGTTTAAGTACGACACGGATACCTTTGCAAAACTAAACCTCACCGTCCGGCGCGGGGAGGCAGTCATCACCGGCGTGGTGCAGGATCCACAGGACAGGGTGGAGGCCGTGCGCCGGGCCTGGGGCGTGCCAGGGGTCAAAAAGGTTGTGAACGAGATTCAGGTTACGGACTCGGAAGGGGCCAGGGGCTTTGCCAGGGACACCTGGATCACCACCCGCCTGCGCACCGCCCTGGCCATGGACGGGGAGGTCCAGTCGTTTAACTACTCCATAGACACGGTGCAGGGCACGGTCTACCTCATGGGCTACGCCGACAGCCGGGCGGAGCTGGACCGCGCCACCGAGATCGCCCGCACCATCCCCGGCGTGGTGCAGGTCGTGAGTTATGTGCGGGTGCGCGGGACGGGGGTGTAGGGCCGCTTCCGTTAATCATAACCTTTGGGCCCTTGTGGGGTCCGGTCGTCCCCTGGAGCACTGGGTGTTTTAGTATCCCGGGGCTTATGCACAGTATAGGGCGAGCCTCCAAAAAGACCCAAGTTCAATATGCTAAGAAGACCCGGTTTATAGGGCCCACGACCTACAAGATAAAAATTAATACATCTATTAGGTTTCACTATGGGCTCTCTCTTTCTTCTCATGACATCTTCTGTGCTTCCATCACAAGGATGCATTGGTTTTTTGGCGTGGCTCGGGTCTCATTTCACGTATGTGTTGATGTGTCCAGTGTGGCACGGGGGGGGTGTCAAGTTTTCTGGCCAGGGGCGGGGTCTTTGCCCTATGCTGCGCCGTGATGGAGCGCCCACACGACCAACGCGCCGGGGACCTGCGCCTTCTTGAGGCTTTGCTGTTCGCGGCGGAGCGGCCCCTGACGGCGGCGGACATCGCCCGGCACCTGCCGGAGGGGGCAAACGCGCCGGCCCTCATCGCCGCGCTGGCCCAGGACTACGCCGGGCGCGGGGTGGAGGTGGTGGAGCGTGGGGGTGCCTGGGCCTTCCGCACCGCGCCGGACTTGGCCGAGGCGCTGGCCACCGCGCGGGAGGCCGAAAAGCCCGTGCCCCGGGCGGCGCTGGAGACCCTGGCCGTCATCGCGTACCACCAGCCCGTGACGCGTGCGGAGATCGAGGCCATCCGTGGCGTATCCACGCAGCGCGCGACCCTGGCGCCCCTGATTGAGGCCGGGTGGGTGAAGCCCGGCCGCCGCCGCCCCACCCCCGGTCGGCCCACGACCTGGGTGACCACATGGGCGTTCCTGGACCACTTTGGCCTTGCGTCCCTTGCGGACCTGCCCGAGGCGGAAGAGATGCGCGCCGCAGGCCTCGTCGTTGGCCCCGACGCCCCAGACCTGTTCGCCGCCGCCGCCCCACCCCCGGCGGAGGAGGAGGCGCAGGAGGTATGAGGCCCCCAGTGACTATCGGGGCAAAGCGAGCATAGACCTCCGCCGTTAAGGGCGCGTTAACCCGCCCCGTGCTATTCTGTAGGCATAAGCATAGAAAACGGGTGTGTGTACTATGGGGATTTTCCACGACCTGACCACGTTTTTTTCAGCCTTCCGCCGGCCCTGCGGAGTCCTGGCGCGCTTTCGCCGAAAGCGGACCGGGACACCACACGGACTGGGAGGGGGCACATTATCCCATACACGCCTCAACGCGTAGCCTTGTTGCATGAAGAGATAAAAAGAAACGGCGATATACCCCCAGAAAGCATAAAAGTACTCAATAAGACCCTAGATAGCATCCTGCCAATCCGCCCGCCCCCTATGGCGGAGGCCGACTGGCCCGAGCCCATCACAGACTTGGTGGCAAGAATCCGTGCCGCGGACAGCGTGGCCGAGAAGGCCACTATAACGAAGGCGGGCGTGGACGCCCTCATAGCCCCACAGGACGCGGCCCACCCCTGGCCAGAGCTTATGATGGAGGAGCTGCGCGCAACGGGGCGGATTCTTGGCGACTGTCACCAGTATGCGGCCCTGTACAAATATGTCTTGATGCAGGGTGGGGTCCCGCCCGAGGATGTGGCGGTCGTGCGGGGCATTGCTCGTTTTGAGTCACTGAACCCCAAAGAGTATGAACCAGAGGCGCATGTGGTTGCCGTGGTCCGTGATGCGCAAGGGGACCTCATCTACCTGGACAACAACCTGGACGGGATCGCAAATCTGGATCCCGGAAATATGCAGATTGTCGGGCGCTATGACCCCAACCGCATGTCCCCCGAGAAGCGAGCGGAGTACCTGGCCGCCGGCAACCCGCCCGTCACCATAATATGGGAGAACATGGACGCTATTGAGCCCGGGGCGGGCCCACACCTGCGCAGCCCAGAGGGGGAGGCCAAACATTTCGACCTCGTGCAGAGACAGTCTTCGCCAGTCAGGGGGATGTTGCCCCAGAAGAGCATCCCGCAGCGGCGCCACTGCCCCGCCCGGCGCCACAAAACTTTTTCCTGGGCGGATAGTCGCGCGTGCCCCAGTGACTATCGGGCCGAGGGGCGCTAGATAGGGCCCATGGACACCGCTGCCGCCCTTCTGGCCACTGAGTTTTTGCACAAGCCAGCGTGGATGTGGGCCGCGTTCCTAGCCATGGTCTTGGTCCTCTTGGCCCTGGACCTGGGGGTGTTCCACCGCCGGGCGCACTCCGTGGGCTTCCGTGAGGGTGTCGTCTTCTCCGCCTTCTACGCGGGGATCGGCCTGGCTTTCGGCGTGTGGGTGTTGTGGCTCCTCGGGCCCGACAGCGCCCTGAAGTACTACACTGGCTTTGTGGTGGAAAAGACCCTGGCGATGGACAACATCTTCGTCATTGCCATGATATTTGCCTACTTCCAAATTCCCAGGCGGTATCAGCACCGGGTCTTGTTCTGGGGCATCCTGGGCGTCATCGTCCTGCGGGGCATTATGATTGGCCTGGGTGCGGTCCTCGTGGAACGGTTTGAGTGGATTTTGTATTTCTTCGGTGCTTTCCTCGTCTTTACCGGCATAAAAATGCTCTTCATGGGGGACAAGAAGACAGACATTGGCGAAAATCCCGTCCTGAAATTCATGCAAAAAAACTTCCGCACGACCAAGAGCCTGCACGGCAATCGGTTCTTTTTGCGCTTCGGCGGAAAGCTGTATATGACGCCACTTTTCATAGCCCTGGTGATGATAGAGATTGCAGACTTGGTCTTCGCTGTGGACTCCATCCCTGCGATCTTTGCCATCACCACGGATCCCTATATTGTCTACACGTCGAATATTTTTGCCATCCTGGGTCTGCGCGCCCTCTACTTCCTTCTAGCCGCCGCTATCGCGAAGTTTAAGTACCTTTCCCCCGCCCTGGCCATCGTACTTATCTTTATCGGGTCCAAGGTATTCATCGCCTGGGGGGCAGAGGCCCTCCTGGGCTTTGAACACTTTAAGTTCCCCCCAGCGCTATCCCTGCTCATCACTCTTGGCATTCTGACCGCGGGCATTGCCGCGTCTCTTTTGGCCGTGAAAACACAGGGCCCGCACGCGCGTGAGGACAAAGAGACTCACTGACGGCGGCGTCTTTACCCTGAGAATGCAATGGTGTATATAAGCTGAAACTTCATGGCTAAAATTACCCCCCTTAGGCCCAAGAGGCCTCGCGCGCCGCCTAAGGGCGTTTTAGAGGCGCGACACCTGCGCAAGGCCTATGGCAAGCGTCCTGTGCTGCGGGATGTTTCCCTGGCGGTCAGAAGGGGAGAGAGTGTGGCTCTTCTCGGCCCTAACGGGGCAGGCAAGACCACCTGCTTCCATATTATGGCTGGCCTTGCCCGTGCTGACGCTGGGGTAGTGCGCCTGAATGGCATGGACATAGACCGCGCACCCATGCACCGCCGCTCTCGCGCGGGCCTGGGTTATCTTCCCCAGGAGGCCTCCATCTTCCGCAGCCTTTCTGTGGAAGACAACGTCCGCGCCGTTCTAGAGATACAGGCAGATCTGGGCCCCAGCGCCCGCGCGACCCTCCTTGAGACCCTTTTGGCTGAGTTCGGGGTCGCCCACCTGCGCCGTGTGCCAGCCCTGGCGCTCTCGGGCGGGGAACGGCGACGTGTGGAAATCGCCCGGGTCCTGGCAAGTCGCCCGTCCTTTATTCTTTTGGACGAGCCCTTGGCCGGGATAGACCCTATCGCTGTGGGGGATATTCGGGACCTTGTTGCACACCTAAAGGATAGAGGTTTGGGTGTCCTGATCACCGACCACAATGTTAGGGACTGCCTGGGCATTGTGGACAGGGCCTATGTGCTCCACCAAGGCCAGGTTCTGATGGAAGGGCCTCCGGCTGCTATTGCTGCGGATGCGGGTGTCCGTCGCGTGTACCTTGGCGAAGGGTTTTTGCTTTAGTGCGCCCACTCGCGCGCTCAGGCGCTTTACGAGGGCCGGCCTGATACCTTAGGTTGTGAACATGGAGAGGGATGCTCAAGACGGCGCGCCAGCCCTGGATGTGCAAATTCAGCTTGCACGGGCCCAGAAGATGGAGGCCTTGGGCCGCCTTGCTCGGGGGATCGCGCATGACTTGGGGAACCTGCTGGCGGCGATAGAGGGGCAGGCGGGCTTTCTGGTTCAAGGCTTGGGGCCCGCAGAGGCCCAGAGGGATGGCGCGCTGGCGATTCTGCGTGCGGCTGACGAGGGCCAGGCTCTGCTCGGGCGAATACGGGCTTTCGCGCGCGGTACGGACACAGCACCCGCGGCCTTCTCTTTGGCAGATCCTGTGCGGAGCATGGCGCTCCTTGTTCGGCCCGTTGTGCCTCCCGGCATAGAGGTGGAAGAGGCAACACCTCCTGAGCCACTGTCCGCCTGGGGGTCCGCGACGCAGGTGGGGCAGGCTATTCTCAATCTGGCCCTGAACGCTCGGGATGCGATAGAGGAAAAGGTCGGTGGCGGAGGGTGTATCCGTATTGGTCTAGAGTCTGTCCGGGCTGAGGCCGCTTGGGGCCATGGGAGCCTTCTTCCCAGCTTGCCGGCACCCGAGAGCCTGTTTCCCATTCATATAGAAGAGCCCGTGCCGGGCCGGGTATGCCTGTCTCTTGGTCACCTCGCCCGGGGGTTTCGCTACGGGTGCATCACAGTTGCAGACACGGGCCCCGGAATCTCTGCCGAGGTGATGGAGCATATCTTTGAGCCCTTCTTTACCACTAAGGACGACGAGAAGGGGTCAGGCCTGGGCCTGTCCACGGTTCATGGGGTGGTGACAGCGCACTCTGGCGCTTTGACCGTGGACGCTGTTGCAGGAAAGGGCACCCGCTTTGATCTCTATATACCTCTTCAGGGGGAGGAGGACCGGTGACGGACGGAAGTGCATCGCGCGAAAAACCTGAGATGACATGGCCTTTTGCTTTTAGGGTGCCCGCTTCAGGAAAAATGCCGCACGGCCTTCCATGTGCGCACGGGGGGAGAGAGCAAAGCCGTGCCGGGCCAAGAGTAGACCAGCTATGGCGGCGTGAACCGTGTCTGGGGGGAGGTCAATCACCGCTGTTTGGCCCAGCAGTGCTGCTTCTACGTGTGGTCTCAGGGATGCGCGCTCCCCCGTCGCTTCTATAAGCAGGCCTTGTGCCTGCTCTCGCACGCGTAGGGTGCCCCCCCGAGGCAGGCACTCCGCCCCCACCATAAGCGCAAGCAGGAGAGCTTTGCCCGCGCCCGGTCCGCTCCAGGAGGATAGGTCCTCCGGTGCCCAGTCCTGCACTACGCGGGACTCCAACCCCAGAAGGGCGTCCATCCTGGTCCGCGCATCGTTCGGGCCGAAATCTGCATTGGCCCCCATTCCTCCCCAAGCTGCACGGAGAAGCTGGAGGCGCGCGCTTGCGGCGCGTGCGCTCGCAGCGATGAGGTCTAGCGCTTCTGAATCGGCACCTATATTCGCCCCGGGACCCGCTTCTTCTATAAACTCCACTCCGCTCGTCACGGCCCCTATGGGGGAGAGCAGGTCGTGGCAAATGGCGGAGGCCAAAATCTCTAGGTACGCATCGTCAACTAGGCGGGCCATGGGGTCACAATAGGGTACCGAAGCGATGGGGCCAAGGGGCCACACGGCCTAAAACAGGCTCACCCGGACGTGAAGGGCTTTTTCTACGGCTCTGGCCTGGCCTTGTGGGACCATGAGAATGGCCAAGTCTCCGGGCCTGAGAACAAGGTCGGGGACTGGCATGAGGACATCGGTTCCCCGGATTATGGCGGTCAGGGCCACGGCCCGGGGCAAGGGGAGGTCTCCGGAGCTGTGCCCCGCGAGTGGGCCGCCCTCAACGACCTCCACCTCCATGATCTCCGCAAAGCCCTCGCGCAGAGTATGGACTGCCCGGATCCTTCCCCGCCGGACATGCCGCATGATTTGTGTGACCAAGGTCGCCCGGGGGGAGATTAGAGCATCTATGCCCAGGGACCCTACGAGGGAAGCGTATGACGCCCCGGCGACGAGTGCCAGGGCGCGCTCGCAGCCACACTGCTTGGCCAGGAGACTCGCTAAAATGTTCGTCTCGTCGCTGGACGTGACCGCTACAATGGTGTCCACATTCCCTACAGAGGCTTCTTCCAAGATGCTGTGCTCCAAGGAGGAGCCGTGAAGCACGATGAGGTCCGAAAACGTTTCTGAGAGGACCTGGGCCCTGGCTTCGTTGGCCTCCACAATGGTCAGATCGTACTGCCGCTCTCGTTCGCGAAGCGTGCGTGTCAAGGCCGCGCCTATGTTGCCCCCACCAGCAATGAGCACCCGGCGTGCGCGCGGATCGCGGCGCCCAAAAGCCTCCAGCGCACGGACGCGGTGGGCCGCAGCCACAACAAAAAACACGGTATCCCCCACGCCGATCTGTGATGCAGGTCCAGTCGGCATGGGCCGCCCACCTTGCACAAGGGCCAGGATGTGCAGCGCCAGGTCTGGAAACAGAATCGGGATCTGCATAAGGGGCGTGTGGAGGAGGGGGCAGTCCGCCCTGCACACAACACCCAAAAGATATGCCGCACCCCCGGCCAGAGGAATCACAAGGCTTGTGCCTGGGACGCTCAGGCGCTCGTCTATGTCTTCGGCGATTGCGACCTCGGGGGAGATGAGGACATCTATGGGCATGTGCGCGCGGGAAAAGAGATTGGAATGCGCCGGATCCAGATATGCCGGTAAGCGTACCCGTGCGATCTTCTTCGGTACCCCAAACAGAGAATGGGCGACCTGACAGGCAACCATATTCACCTCGTCCTGCCGAGTGACGGCCAGAATGAGGTCCGCTTCGGCCGCGCCCGCTGCGGCCAGGACGTCAGGTGACGAGGCGTGACCCAGGACCCCCTTGGCGTCCAGGGCATCGTTTACCCGCGCGACCAGGGTTGGGTCCTGGTCCACCACGGTGACATCGTTGTCCTCCCGTGCGAGGTACGCGGCCACGTCATAGCCCACCTGCCCCGCTCCGCACACAATAACGCGCATCCCTGCCTCCCCCTCAGTTAGGCAAAAGGGTACACGCCGTGTTGCGCGTACGCAATCGCGGTGGCTGTGCTTGGGTCTTATTGGGCTTGGGCTTGCCCCTCCGGGTCAGGGGCCGGCCGTTGTGGCGGCGCAGGGCGGGCGAGCATCGCGGTCAGCGTGCGTGCGCGGTCCGCTTCCATAGCGGCCAGGATGGGCGAGAGCTTGCGCGCGGACATCCCTCGCATTACGGCCACCGAGAGGGCCGGGTCCTGCGCGTCAAACAGGCGTGCCGCGTCGGCGGGCTTCATGCCTTCGTAGATTTTCACCAAGCGCGCCACCTGCTTTCCCTGTGCCTGGGTTCGGGCCTCTACGACAACGCTGGCTTCCTCGCGCAGGGCTTCTAGCGCGGCCACCTTTTCTTCCAGAGCTTTTTGCGTGGCTGCGAGGAGAGCCGCGCGGTTGTCCAGCTCTACAGCCCGCGCATCCAGGGCCTTAGCCCGGGCGGCCAGACCCTCTTCCGCTGCAGCCCTGGCGTCCGCGCCTCCAGCGTCTGTATCTTCCGGGTCCGTCCACCCCCCGGGAGGGGGGGCATAGCTCTCTGGGGGGGCGAGAGATTGGTCATCTTTTTCTGCGTTTTCTTCTGTTCCAGTCTCAAATGCTGGGGGAGATTCTGACTCTTCTTTCATCATTTCCACCGCGCGGGCCAAGGACACCCCATGCGCGATGAAGGCCAGGCTGGCCAGGCCCAGGACAACGGGCAGCAGGCGAAACCGGGAGATAGTATCTTGGGCCATGTCGCTTTTCTCCAAAGGCAGAAAGAACCGGTTTAGAGTATTTACGTTGTGCGATCTTCACAGAAGCAGACCGTTCCCCGTGCAAGCGCCGCCCGCCCGGTGCGGGAGATTTCCACCATGCCCAGGGGGCGCATAAGGTCCAAGAACGCCATGACCTTGTCTGCAGAGCCTGTCACCTCAAATACGAAGGAGGCCAGTGTGGAGTCCACAACGCGCGCACGGAAGATATCCGCTACGCGCAAGGCCTCTATCCGGTGCTCCCCCGTAGCCGCGATCTTCACCAGGGCCAGCTCCCGCTCCACAAACGGGCCCTCCATGGTCAGGTCCGCCACGCGCCGGACGGGCACCAAGCGCTCCAGCTGGGCCTTGATTTGTTCTATCACCGCAGGCGTGCCGGTGCAGACCAGGGTAATGCGCGAGAGGTGCTGCCCCGCATCTGTTTCTGCCACGGCCAAGCTGTCTATATTGTAACCCCGCCCGGAAAAGAGGCCGGTGACGCGGGCCAGGACCCCCGGCTCGTTGTCCACAAGAACAGCCAGGGTATGCGTCGCAAGCGGCTGCCCCCCAGGCCCCGTGCCATAGACGCTTTTGCCTCCGTTGCCGCCGCTTGTTGCCATGGCGCTTTTATAGCATGGCGGAGCGGTGGGGAGAAGAGCCCGGCCAGCGGGTCGCCCGCGCGTATCGACTCCGCCCGCGCCGCAGCCCAGTCCCCCTCGGCCGCGAACTCCAGCGCGCGCTCCGCCGCGTGTGTGGGTGCAGAGGCCAACAGAAGGCACGCTGCGGCCAGCAAAAGGCACATCGGCGCGCGCCAGAAGAGCCATAGCTGGTGCACGATTAGCGACAACAGTAGGAATGCAAATATAAAAAAATACAATTTAATAAAGTAAAAACTGAAAAAATGGGAATATTCTCTATCTGTATTTATTATACTTGATATATCTCTCGATTGATTTTCTAAATCAGAAAAGTAAATAATTGCGCATAATGATCCAATAACACCAATAAAGCTTGATACTATCGTATGATAAAAATTCCTCTGATTAAAAGAATTGCCCCGAAAGCAATGCAACCAAACAGAAATTATTCCTATAAAAACGAAAAAATGCGTAAAAAGTATAAAATATATCAATAATATATCTTTGTCGTCCGCCCCGCTCGTTCCGGTTATGGCAAGCATGGACGAAAAAAGCAGCAACGAAAACAAGCAGGGAATTCCATATAGTAGGGTAACAGGCGCGGCCAAGAATCCTATGCGCGCCACAAGTCCCCAAAGCGACCTGGCCCTAAACGGCACCTTGCCACCCCCGGCCTTGGGGCATACAGTGGCCCCCATTTCGTCCGCGCTGCGCTTTTCCGGTTCCATCACCGCACTGCTTACCCCGTTCACGGGCCCGGGAGCAAGCGCGATTGACTGGCCCGCGCTGGAGCGGCTGGTGGCGTTTCAGGTAGAGAACGGCACGCGCGCCCTGGTGCCCTGCGGCACAACGGGGGAGAGCCCAACCCTGACGCACGACGAGCACCGCGCGGTCGTTGAGCGTGCCATCGCGCTCGCCCGCGGCACGGGCGCGGCGATCATCGCGGGCACCGGCTCCAACTGCACGGCGGAGGCCATCGCCCTGACCCGCCACGCGCCCGAGACCCTGGCCCGTCCGGCGCCGCTGGGCCTGGCCTAGCCCACGGCGTTTACGCGTCCGCCGGGCAGGCGCTGGGCACGCCCGGCCAGCTCCAGCTCTAACACCGCTATGTGCACCGCGCCGGGAGGGGCCCCCAAGTCCCGCACCAGGCCGTCTATGTCCACTGGCGCAAGGGCGAGCGCGCTCCACACGGCCTCGCGCAGGTCTTGCGGCGGCTCTTCCTCCATGGCCACGAGGGGCACTTGCGGCGGCTCGGCCACGCCCCGCCGCACAGGAATCGCGCCCTCGGCCAGCGCCTCCAGCACGTCCCCGGCGTAGCGCACGAGGGTTGCCCCCTGACGGATAAGGTGGTTTGGCCCCGCCGCGCGCGGGTCTGCCGGGAAGCCGGGCACGGCCAGGACGTCGCGCCCCTGTTCCCCCGCCACGCGGGCGGTGATGAGGGAGCCGCTGCGCAGCGTGGCCTCCACGACAATCACCCCCCGCGAGAGGCCTGATATAATACGGTTTCGCTTCGGGAAGTGCTGCGCCATGGGCCGCTGCCCCCAGGGGGACTCTGCCACAACGCAGCCCCCCTCCCGTATGGTTTTGTACAGCGCCGCGTTTTCCCGTGGGTAGACCACGTCCGCTCCGCCCGCGAGGATCGCCGCCGTCGCCCCGGCCTCCAGGGCCCCCGTGTGCGCCCCCGTGTCTATGCCGCGCGCGAGGCCGCTGACCACGCACCACCCGGCCTCGGCCAGGTCGCGGGCCATGGCGTGCGCCAGCCGCCGCCCGTGGAGAGAGGCGTTGCGGGCCCCAACGATGCCCACGCACGGCCTGGCCAGATGCGCCGGGTCGCCCAGCACCGCAAGAATCGGGGGTGCGTCCTCACACGCAGCCAGTGGGGTCGGGTACCCAGCCTCGCCTAACGCTATGAGGCGGCCACGCGCGCGGGCCACGGCCTGCACCTCCTTTACGGCCACGGCCTCTGGGCAGGGCGCAAAACCCCTCTTGCCCCCCCGCGCGGCAAGGCTCGGAAGAGCCTCCAGCGCCGCCCCCGCCGTGCCGTACGCACCCACCAGTTGCCGGAAGGTGACGGGCCCTATGGTGGGCGTCCGCGCCAGGCGCAGCCAGGCCAGGCGCTCCGCCTCGTCCATGCCCGCAGGCTTTGGCCGCGACAGGGCCGCAAACAGGCTCATGGCGCCTTTCCCCCCATGCGCGGCTCCGTGCTGGCCAGCAGTCTTCGGATATTTCCCGCGTGCCGGGCCGCCACGAGGGCGGAGATGGCCAGGGCCGCCGCGGCAGACCAGGGGCCGTAGACGGCCAGAGCTGCGGCGGGCGCCGCCGCCAGGGCCGCCAGGGCCCCCGCGGAGGAGATGCGCGTCGCCCACGCCGCCGCGAGCCACGCCCCGCACGCCGCGAGCCCGGCCAGCGGCACCGCCGCCAGGAACACGCCCAGGGCCGTCGCAAACCCCTTGCCACCCCGGAACCCCAGCCACACCGGAAAGCAGTGGCCCAGAACGGCAAAAAGACCTGATATGAGGGCAGCTACAGACGGCTCACATATGCTGTTCAGACTCTCGCACGCAAACAGAAAAAAATAGACAGGATAGAGCCCTGCCAGCAGCGCCACCGCCGCCCCCTTCCCCCCGTCCAGCACGACCGTGAGGGCCGCCAGGCCCCGGCTCCCCGTGCGCAGGACGTTCGTGGCCCCGATGTTCCCCGAGCCCACCTTGCGGATGTCCCCCTTGCCCGCCGCCCACGCGAGGAGCAGCCCAAAGGGCACAGAGCCCGCCAGATACGCCGCGAGGAGCCACCAGAGCATGGCCCGCACTATCCCACGCCAAAAACTTGCACGCCACCCCCCGCCTGTGGCACTATGAAGATAAGGAAATAACGTGCGGACAAACCGCGGTGATAAGGAGGTGTGGGATGGCAGGAGAAGGGGCAAACACAGACACCGCTTATGTGGAACGTCTGCTCGCGGCCTTCAAGGTTAAGGCCGATGTGGACCCCAGCAACCTTCCTGCCCTGAACGCGGCTTTGGGGGGGGTCGTTGGCAAAGTTAACACCCTGATGAAACTGCAACATTTGCAGGACGTCCTCACCGCTACTCTTTCGGGGGAGAGCTCTCCTCCCGCCCCGGAACCGCTCGTTTACGATGCGGCTGTGGGCCTGGACCGCGCCACCTATGAGGCGCTGCAGGCGCGCCTGGGCGGTCTTGGCGGCGGTGATATGGAACTGAACGACGGCGTTCGTGCATTAATGAATAAGGTGGGTGTGGACCCGGATGCCCTCAAAAACCTGGCCCCAGATATCCCCGAGGTGGTGGAGGCTCTGGGCCGGGTGTATCGCCTCTCGGGCGAGGTGGCACCCGCGGTACAGCCCGCGCCGAAGCCGGAGCCCGCAGCAGATCCCGCGCCGGAGCCCGCCGCTCCCGAAAAAGCACAACCGGCCCCTGAGGCCGCAACGGGCGCGAAGACAATGGCCGTCACGTTTGCGGAAAACGCTCTGCCGGGCGTGGTCCCTCCGAACGAGACTCCCCCGGCCGTGGAAGAGCCCGCATCCCCCGTTAACATGGGGCCGGACCCAGCCAGAGTGGCCGCTCTCGCAGCGCGGGAAGAGGCTGCAACCCCTGTTGTTGATGCAGCCTCGGCCGAGGAGGCCGCACGGGTGGCGCAACTCGCGGCCTTGGAGGCTGCGGCACAGACAGCGTTGGGCGAGTTAACGGATGCGCAGCTGACCGAACTGGGCCTGAACGGGCTGAGCTGGCAAGAGCAAATCGCGCGCCTCGGCGCCTTCGCCACACTGGGTGGGGAGGTTGGAGCGCCCGGCCAGGCCGACGGTTTCTTTGGTCATATGGCCTTGTTCAACAGGGCTTCTGGGGCCATAGGAGACATAGACGGAATCTTGACGAAAGAAGAGGTCGCAAAGATAACCCCTGAAACGCTTGCTGAGTTGGGTATCACCCCCGAGCAGATCACGGGTCTGGCCCTGATAAGTCAGGGCCTGGCCGAGGCGGACCCGGATTTTGCCGAAGAAGCGGGCAAGTTTAGACTACAAAACAGAGACCTGATTGCTGCTGTGTTGCCGAACCTAATGCCCAAGGGCATGTCAGCAGACACTATGGCCTCTATTATGCCAACGATAATGCCTGCTCTGGAAAGAGCTTTGCCTTTGATAGGGGTGTTGGCTGCCGTTGCACAATGGGTCATGGAGACTATATCCAACCACAGTGGTGACCCTGGAGCAGCACCAAAGCTGGCTCCGGCCCCCTAACCCCCTTGCCCTCACGCGCTAACCCCCCCACACTGGGGGGGTGGGCCATCCGTTAAGACAGTATGCGCGCAGTGTTCTGGCGTTCTATGCGGACGCTGGGGTCACGGCGCTTCTGGCCGATGCGCCTGCGGACCAGCGGGAGGCTCTCCCCGTCCCTCAGACTGCGCCTCCCGCAACCCCCGCCCCTCTGGGCCCGGCGGCGGCAAAGTCTGTGGCGGAGGGCCTGGCGGCGGGGGCCAGGTCCCTGGAAGATTTGCGCAAGGCGGTGGAGGGCTTTACGGACCTGGACATCGCGCGGCGGGCGCGGGCGGTG
>JAERIN010000001.1 GCA_016757515.1 Alphaproteobacteria bacterium | reverse complement strand
CTCGCCACCGACATCGTGGACATCCTGCGCGCCGACCCGGACGACCTGACCTACGACCAGGCCGAGCAGATGCTGGCGGTGCTGTCCCTGAAATGCAAGCGCCTGGCCGCGCGGCTCTACGCCGAGGCGGGCGCGCGCCGGTACGGGAGGGCCGCCGCTTAACCTTACGACCAGTGCCTCCCGATGGACCGCCCGCCGCGCCCGGGGCCCAGCCGCCCCGCCGCGCCCTGGGCGTTCGCGCGGGCGTTCCCTCGCGGGGCATCGCCAACCACCTGAAAAGACAAGGAGACCACGACCATGACCGCAGCAGCAGCACAGACCGCCCCCCTGCCCGACGAGGCGTTCGCGGGGGGCTACGACGAGGCCGAGACCATCGCGCAGTCCCTTTTGGCGCAGCTGCGCCGGCACGTGGACTGGTACGAGGACGGGGTGCGCGCGCGCCTGGACCGGGCGCACGGGGCGCGGCTGGCCGACGCGTACTACCGCCGGGTGCGGCTGGAGTCCATGCGGCGCGTGGGGGCGATGGCCCGGGACGCGCTGGCCCGGCTGGACAAGGCCGCGCAGGCCGACGCGTTGGAGTTTTAGGGCACTATACGTGAACTTTAGACCAGCGCCAGCCCCCCGGCACCCAAAGATTTCCCCCCTTTCTCTCCCTGGGGGAGCCGCTGGCCCCTCGCTCTTGCGCCGCAAGGGCGGGGGGATTTTTCGCCCGTTTTTTACGGCCCATCATCGCAACGCGCAACTATGGCTTGCCAAGGCGGGCTGCGCCACTTAAGAGAAAGGAAAATACCCATGTCTACCGTCACCCAGATACATCAAAGCCGCAGCGGGATTGCCGAGGCCCTGCGCGCGGCGGCACAACCTATTGAGCTGGACACCGCGCATCTTGCGGACACCATCACGACCTATTGCCAGGGACTTGCCTAAGCAGACCGCTGGGATGACCCCGGCCTCGTGCGCGCGTTTGGAAAGTTGCGCGCCCTTACGAAAGCGATCAGCGCCACGGACTACCTCGTGGGCTATGGCGAGGGAACCTTGGTCGAGGTACCAGGCACACAACCTGCCGCGCGGCTGGACGAAGGCGGAAAGCGTGCGCACGAAATCACCGCCATCTTGGATCGGGTCAGGCAAGACGATAAAGGGCTTGACGTTGCGGCACTTGACGCAGCAGAGCGCTTTATGATCGCGGCCTTGTGCTTTCACGCGGCCAGGCGTTGTGAGAAGGGGCGCGATTTTGTCTCCATGGACGAGTTGGACTACATGCACGATATGAGCCGCAACGTCCCGCATGCGGTGGCCAGGCGCATAGCGCGCTTAGAGAGCCTGGCTGGGCGCGCGCTGTTTCCACGTGGCGATGGCGCAGCCCTACTGGCCAGTTTGTGCAACTGGGGCGCTACAGAACAAGCGATATGCGCGGAGCAGGGTTATGTGCCCGTTTTGCTGATCGAGGGGCGGCGGCGCGTGGTGTATGAACCGCAAACTGTCTTGTCCGGCGAACAACAGATGCCTGTGCCAATGGGCCTCGAGGGCGAGCTCGCCATTGCGCACGTTTTGCAAAGCGCAACCTTGGGGCCTAACCCGCTGGGTCACGAGGCCATTGTTATGTTTCCCGATCCAAGCGATGCTGGCGCGCGCTGCGCCTATGGTATTGTGGCGGGAGTGCCCTTTAGGGCGCGCGCGACGTGGGACGGACGTGCGTTTGCCCTTCAAGACACCGTGCTTTTGCCCTTTGCGCTGCGCGTATGGTCGGGCACAGACCTGGATGCGCGCTATCCAGAATCAGGTGCGTTTACGGACAAAATGCGCCAAACCTTTGCGGGTGGACAGGCCCTGGAGTGCAAGGTTGTCCAAGGCACGCCCCTGGACGATACCGACCGGGACCGCGCGACGGATCTGGCCCGCTATCTGGCAAAGCGCATCGCGGCCACCAACCCCACCAAGAACCGCAAAGGGGATCAGTTGGGCATTGTCGGCTGGGAGGTCGGCTTCCACGCGGCTTACGACCCCAGCGGCACAAACAACCCCGCACACGCCATGGGCGGGGTGCAGCACCATATGCGCGCGCCCTTTGGGCAGGGCGGCAACGCGCGGGTGTGGCTGCGCTGTGGCGAGCCCTACGCGATCTCTGACTTGAGCCGCTTTGCCGGGTTTGTGCGCACGATGGAGGGACTTGTGCTTGACGCAACGCCCGCGCCCGCGACTATTCTTCGCGCCGGATGACCCAGCATGAATTGTGCTTGGTGAGCCCGATATGCGGGTAGTAGTCCTGCCCGTCGGGCGCACTGAGCAAGATGAGCGCTGCACGCTTGCCCCCGACCTCCCGCGTTTTGGCTATGAGCTGCTTGCCAATCCCTTGCCCCTGATAGTCCTTGTCCACGGCCAGGTCGGACAGATAGGTGCAGTAGGCAAAATCGCTGACTGCGCGCGCCACGCCGATGAGCCCGCCCCCCTCGGCCAGGCGGCAGGTTATCAGGATGTTCGCGTTGCGGCACATGGCCTCTAGCCTATCCAGGTCCCCAGCCGGACGCCGCGCGGCCAGGCCCGAGCGCTCCAGGATGCCCTGAAACGCCCGTGCCGACAGGCCCGGCTCGGCCTGAAATGTCCACGGCTGGGCCATGGGGACACTATAGCACCTGGGCACCCCACCGAGGCAAACGGCCAAAAGCGGGATTCGAACCCGTGTTGCGTTCATGAAAGATGCCCTATGCAGCCACCCCAATACCTCTAAAATTCGGCAAAACCTGGACCAGAACCAGAACATCGCGCCTATATTCGGTTCTAAGTGTATCCACTACGGGACGCCATTATTTTCAATGACTTACGCGGCGGCGGGGCTTTGTAAATCGGCCTTTGGGTATGTCTTGGGTATTTTCCCGCGCCGAGGTGCGTTAGGCGTACTTGGCCAGGTAGGGGGCCATGCGCCTGAAAAAGAGGGCGTCGCTCCGCTCCTCCTGTGCCCACGCGGCCTCGCACAGGCGGTCCAAGGTGGCCCAGTGCATGCCCTTTGGCCTCTCCGGCCAGTCCTCCCCACCGATTTTGTTCGCGAGTTTCCACTTCCGCCGCACCGCGCGGTCCACCGGCCCCTCACTCTGCGAGCCGTAGGACAGGCCGTACGCCTGGCGCGAGGCGAAAATGTCCCCGCCGGGGGGCAGGTAGAGCTTGGCCACGCGTCGGCGAGTCACGGGGCACAGGACCCAAAACCGCACCCCGCCGTAGTGCGGGCTCGTGCGGACGAGGGGCATACGGGTGTCGTGCCGCTCCCCGCTCTCCGTGAAGGTGTAGTGGAGGCGCAGGAAGGCGCCGCCCGGATCGCGTGCATCGGCCTCATAGCCTATGGATGAGCCGAAAGGGGCAAACAAATATTCGCGGAAGTCCAAGGCAGGCGCACAAAAAAGACGACACTGATCATGGCCCAGAGAGGCAAAGAGTGGCTCGCACCCCTGCTTTTTCAGGGCTCAAGAGCGGCCATGACCATAGAGCGCTGGATAGAGAAGGGCCTCCTGCCCCTGCCGCCCTATTCACCGGACCTTAATCCTATCTAGAAAACCTTCGGCACCCTCAAAGAGCGACGCCAGAGCCTGGCGGATCCCGGCGACCTGGAGGCCCTGCTTAGGGATAGTTCTGGATGCAAATTTCTATACTATAAAGGCGCATGCAAAGCCATTTTGGATCCTGAAGCATGCCCTCTAGCGGGAGATCTGGTCTTTGATCGCCATCCTGTGCCGCGCCATGGCCAAAAAGACGTTTCCGTGCCCCCCGGGCGCTAGACAACACGAAGAGTCCTCGCCCCGCCTGGCGCATGAGTGGGGCCCTATCGCCCCGACTTTGCGGCGGCGCGGGGGTGGGGGCGGCCGTGGGTGGCCTCCCACTTCGCGTAGTAGTCTTGGTGGTGCGTCTCGGCGGGCCAGAAGGCCGGGGCGGCCTCCACGGTCGTCACCACGGGCCGGGGCCAGGCGGCACGGGCCCGCTCTATGGCCGCGTGGGCCTGGGTCTCTTGCGCACTGTCCAGGGGGAACAGGGCCGAGCGGTACTGCGGCCCCACGTCCACGCCCTGCCGGTTTTTCTGCGTGGGGTCGTGGGCCTTGGTGAGGAAGGCGTCCGCCAGGGCGGCGTAAGAGGTGGCGACGGGGTCAAAGGTGACGCGCACGACCTCCGCGTGCCCGGTGCGGCCTGTGGAGATTTGGTCGTAGGTGGGGGCCTGCGTGTGGCCCCCGGCGTAGCCGGCCTCTGTGTCCACGACGCCGGGCTGGCCCTTCAGGGCAGACTCCAGGCACCAGAAGCAGCCCCCGGCGAAAATGGCTGTGTTGCGTGGGTCCATGTCTGCTGCCCCTCCTGTCTCCGCCGCGCGGAAGGGGGTGCCCAGGAGGGCCGCAAGGCACACAAGGGCAAGGACCACGCGCCGCGCCATGAAGGGCATATAGGGCGGGGCGCGGGCGGCGCCTAGCCCTTGCCCGATAGGCCGCCCAGGTTTTTGAGGCCAAAGCGGAACAGGACCGTGGTCCCGTTTTTCCCGGAGAGGTTGTTTGTCAGGTTGCGCTCCAACGTCAGGGACCAAGAGGTGCAGGCCCCGGTGTAGGTGACGCCGAGGTCTGCCTCGCGCAGGCCCCCGCCCTTTGCGACCAGGTCATAGAGCGCGCGGGTGCCCAGGCCCCACTCTGGCGTGGCCTGGTAGTGGGCCCAGCCTTCCACCTGCTCGCGGCTGCCGGTGAGGCCGGTCCCCCCCACCGCGCGGGAGAAGAGGTAGCGCGTGCCCACAGAGGCCGGCCCAAAGCCGGCGGATAGGTCCACCTCCTGCCGCTGACTGGCCATAGAGCGGCTGTCCAGCTGGAAGCGGTAGTCCACCTCCCATGCGCCGGGCAGGACCCCACCGGACGCCGGGTCGCGCAGGGCGACCTGCCCCACGACGTCTGAGGCCTGGTGCTCCAGGCCAGACCCGGCGGGGAACAGGCCGACGTCCTCTGAAAAGCGGTAGCTTTGCCCCAGAAAGCCCGTGGCCATGGCCCCGCTCGCGCCGTGGGCGCCCATGCGCAGGCCATAGGTCGCGCGCGCGCCGTTCTCTACCCGGTCCAGGCCGGGGAAGCGGCTGGGGGCAAAGAGGTTCGTGGCGTCCAGCTGGACGTCCTGGCTGTCCTCGTTGGGGATGGGCGCGCCCTCGTTTACGTTTCCGCCCAGGGTCAGGGCCGTCACCGGGGCCACAGTGGCCCGCGTGCCGGAGGTGCCGATGGGGCGGGCTAGGGGATAGGACGCCTGGAAGTGCGCCTGCGGAAAGAAGCGCCCGCGCGTGTACTCTGTGTTCTGCCCGCTCCCGGCGTAGTCCAGGACGTAGTATAGGTCTTGCCGCACCGCTGCCCGCCAGTCCGCCACGAGACCCACGTCTGTGATCTGCCGCCCGACCCACTCCGCGGTCACCGAAGCCCGGCGCATGTCTTGCTCCGCACCGCTGCGGTACAGCCCCAGGAAGGACGCATCCATGCCCCAGCGCCCACCCAGGAAGGGCATGCCCCCAGCCTCGCCCAGGATACGCGCCCGCGCCTCGGGCAAGAGGCTCGGCTGGTCCACGGTGCTGCCCACGCGCAGGTCTCGGAAGTCCATCGCTCGGATGACGGCGTAGTCCCGCCCGGACAGGCGCTCGGCGTAGAGCGTGTTGGTCAAGACCTCCGCGTCCTCGTCTATGTCATAGCGCGCAAGAAACCGGTCGTCCGTCACAAGCCGGGCCTCCACGCCCCCGCGCCACTGTGGGGTGATGTCCCACTGCCCGTCGGCGAACAGGTGCCCGCGCCAGTTCTTGCCGCGCCCCGGCGGGGCGCTCTCCCGCGCATCACGGGTCAGGGAGCCGTCCAGGGCCAAGACCGCGTTGTGCCAGGCCTTGCGCCACTGCGCCAGGGCCAGCGGGTTCTTCCTGGTCATAATTGTTGTACCGATGGTCGCGTCTTGGTCTGGCGCAATGGCCCAGTAGTACTGCCCCGTGGCCTGAACCCCCAGGTCTGACGCGTAGCCAAAGCTGGGGGTCAGGAGGCCGCTCTTTTGCCGCACGCTCCCGTCCGGGTGGGCAAAGTAGGGGGTGTAGAGCACCGGAACGCCGAAGAAGGCCAGGCGGGCGTTCTTGTACGTGATGGTGTGGGCCGCCTGGTCTTGCGTCACCTCCGCCGCGTCTATCTGCCAGGTGGGGTCTGCATCACAGGTGACGGGGCAGGGGGTGTAGGTCGCGCCGGACAGGGTGATGCGCTCCCCCGCCCTGCGGCCCGCGTCGGCCCAGGCCCGGGCCCCGTCGGCCAGGGTGCTGTCCAGGGCCGTGGCCACGCCCTCACGCATGTCGCCCGAGAGGGTGAAGGCGTCCGCGCGGTGGACATCCCCCTTCGGGGTGGTCAGGACCACGTTCCCCCGGGCGGCCACCTGCCCAGGTGGGGCGCGGGTGTAGGTCACCTCGTCTGCCGTGAGGCGGTAGCCCGCGTAGGTGGCAACCACGTCCCCCCGCGCCGTGATGACGTCCGCCCCCTGGGCGTAGGTCAGGGCGTCCGCATCCAGGACGAGCGCCGCCGGGCCCTGGGCCCCTGCAGGCCAGGCGTTCAGGAGGAGCAGCGCTACGGCGGCCAGAGCGCGGAGAACTCGAAGGGGCACGGGCCTCAGACTACCCCCCCGCCCCCGCGGCCGCGAGGGGGTGCGGCGCAGTCATCCACCGCTTTGGGCGCTGGCAGGGCCTTTGACGCCCAGCCCGGCCCGCAAGAACAGCCATATGTGGCGCAGGCCCCAGGCGGCCAGGATCCATGGCACGATAGAAATATATATCAAAATGAATATCAGATCAGAATGCGATTCTCCATCAGGGCGCCATATAGGGTACATATCCAGTATAATGTTCTGACCAGCAATCACGGCCGCCACACCGCACGCGATGAGGGCGATTGCCAGCCATGACGCCCAGCCCCGCCACCGCGACGCGAGCCAGGGCCGCGCGATGATGCCGAACCACATGCCCGCGATGCCCAGGGTGGCCAGGGCTGCCGGGAGGTAGAGAGGAAGTACCTCATGCTTGAAGATGTATTTGATGCGCCACCAGGTCAGGAGGCCTGGGTCCTGTATGGCGTGGCCCAGGAATCGCCAAGTCGCGGCCGCAAAGTCCAAGGATAAGATTGCCGCGAACACGCCGTAGAAGATCGTGACTGGTACCCCGACCACAAGGGCCCGAGTCAGGGCGCCGCAGCCCCCTGGTGCGCAGACGTAAGAAATCGCAAGATTCCAAAGCGCCTTAGCCATCTGTCCGCCCCCCCACAGGCGCGCGCAGGAACAGGCGAATGTGCCACGCGCCGTAGGCGGACAGGGCCCAGGGGATGCCCAGGAACGCCAGAAGAACCCCCAGGTCTTGCCACTGTGCCTTTGGTGCGATCCACACGCTCACATACGCCGTCGCGGTGATCCCGCAGGCGATGAGGGCGATGGTGACCCACGACAACCACCCCCTCCGCCGCCGCAGGATATGCCCGCCCAGGAAGGTGATCCACATCCCCGCCAGGCCCGCGAAGGTCAGGGCCGCCGCGGGGGCCAGGACCCCTATGCCCCCGAACGCCCCATCTGCGCAGTGCCACGGCTCGGGGTACACATAGCCCCAGCATTTAATGGTCCGATCGGTAAATACGAACAGGACCGCGAAAGCCAGGTAGCCGTAGTACGCTGTCACCGGCGCGGCCAGCACAATGCGCGCTGCGGCGAACCAGGGAACCCAACGGGCCCAGGCGCTTTGACGCGGCCCGGGAAAGGCGGTAGACATGGGGGCATCCTAGCGCACAAAGGGACCCCTGTCATGCTCTTCCACGGCTCCATCACGGCCCTCATCACGCCCTTTGCGGGCCCGGGCGCAACAGAGATAGACTGGGGCGCGCTGGAGCGCCTCGTGGAGCGGCAGATCGCTGCGGGCACGCACGGCCTTGTCCCCTGCGGCACGACGGGGGAGAGCCCGACCCTGAGCCACGAGGAGGACCGCGCCATTGTCCGCCGGGTGGTGGAGGTCGCCAAAGGGCGCATCCCCGTCATCGCCGGCACGGGTTCCAACTGCACGGCGGAGGCGATTGCCCTGACCCGCCACGCGCAGGAGGCCGGGGCGGACGGGGCCCTTATCGTCACGCCGTACTACAACAAGCCCACGCAAGAGGGGCTCTACGCGCACTACCGCGCCATCCACGACGCGTGCGCCATCCCCATCGTGGTCTACAACATCCCCGGCCGCTGCGTTGTGGACATGTCCGTGGAGACCCTCGCGCGCCTGGCCGCAGACTGCCCCCGCATCGTGGGGGTGAAGGACGCCACCGGAGACCTCGCCCGCGTGCCCCAGGTGCGCGCGGCGTGCGGGGACGCGTTCATCCAGCTGTCCGGCAACGACGACACCGCCCCCGGCTTCCTGGCCCAGGGCGGGCACGGGTGCATCTCCGTCGTGGCCAACCTCCTGCCCGAGGTCAGCGCCGCGCTCCACAACGCCTGGGCTGGGGGGGACATGGCCGCCTTCGCCGCCGCGCGCGACGCCCTGGCGCCGCTCGCCCGCGCCCTGTTCGCTGAGACCTCCCCCGCGCCCGTCAAATACGCGGCGTCCGTTATGGGCCTGTGCGGGCCAGAGGTCCGCCTGCCCCTGGTGCTCCCCGGCCCCGCCACCCGCGCCACCCTGGACGGCTTGGTAGGCGGGATGTGAGGGGCGACATACGCTTCCCTTCCCCCCAAAGCTGGGGCACACTCGGCGCACCATGGCGCAGCGCAAGAAGCACGGCCTCATCACAACGGGCGTGGTGGCGGACAACCGCCGCGCACGGCACGAGTACACCCTGGAGGATGCGCTGGAGGCGGGCCTGCTGCTCACGGGGAGCGAGGTGAAGAGTCTGCGCCTTGGCCAGGCGAACCTGGCGGAGGCGCACGTGGCCCCGAAGGGGGGGGCCCTGTGGCTGCTGAACGCGCACATCGCGGAGTACGCGCAGGCCGGGGCGCACCTGCAGCACGCGCCGCGCCGTGCGCGCAAGCTGCTGCTCAAGCAGCGGGAGATAGACCGCCTGTCCGGGGCCGTGGCGCGGGCGGGCTACACGATTGTGCCCCTGCGGCTGTATTTTAACGACCGGGGCATAGCGAAGCTGGCCATCGCCCTGGGCCGGGGCAAGAAGCTCCACGACAAGCGCCAGAGCGCAAAGGCCCGGGACTGGGCCCGCTCCAAGGCCCGCCTCCTGCGGGAGAAGAGGTAGCCCTATTCGGCCTCTTGATCTGAAGGGAGAACGCGCACGTTACGGGGGTTCTTGAGTGTGTACTGTTTGCCTTCCCTATAGAGATCGCCTGTTAGGGTGATACCCCCCAAATTCACAAACGGAGTGCAACGCCATAGAAAGGCGTTGCCATGGGAAAGACATGCTCACACATCACCGAGGAAGAGCGCTGCGATGCCTACGCCTCATGGCAAAAAGGTGCAGTGGAAAACCAGATCGGCCGCCTAACGCGGCGACCTGCCCCGCAAATGCCTGGGCTGGCAAACCCAGTTCCAGGCGTTTATGAAGGGCTTAAACCAAACCGTTGCGCTTCGGATGTGACTCTACACTCCATACCACCTCGCTGGCATACAGGACTTTAACCAACTCATCCCTGTCTCGCAGGACCTGTCCAAGCCCATGTATGAACTCACAGCCAAGGACGGCGGATGGGGTGGCGGGGTCTGGTCGCGCCAAGACAAGAATGGGGAGGAACAGGGCCTCAAGATCAGCGTGCAGAACGCAGACAAAATGTTCACAGACCTTGCCGAGTCCGTCTTTGGCATCATCCGGGACGATAAGGATTAGCGCCCCTTCGTGCGCTCAACGGAGGCGATGCAGGGCGTGGCGCGCAGGGCCGCGATGATGTCCTTTAGGTGCTTTGTGTCGTTCACATAGACGTCTAAGGTCATCTCCCAGAAGTCCTGAGAGCGGTTGGTGATCTTCAGGTTCGTGATGTTCCCCCCGCTCTTGCCGATGACAGAAGACAGCGTGCCCAGGGTCCCCGGCTCGTTCGCTATGGTCACAGCAATGCGCCCGATGTGGACCTCCGGCGCGTCGGGGCCCTCGGCCCACGCGACGTCCAGCCACCGCTCGGGCGTGTCCGCAAAGGTCTCCAGCGTCTCGCAGTCAATCGTGTGGATGGTGACGCCCTTGCCCGTGGTGACAATACCCACAATCCGGTCCCCCGGCAGGGGGTGGCAGCAGCGGGCAAAGTGCACGGCCATACCCGGGATGAGACCCTTGATGGGCACGGGCCTGTCCGTGGGGGATGTGGGGCGCACCAAGACCGCATCCGCGGGCACACCCCCAGCGGGCTTTATGGGGACCTTAAACGCGTGCGCGGGGAAAATGGCCCGGAACACCTCGCGCGCCATGAGGAGCCCAGCCCCCACGCGGGCGTAGATGTCCTCCACCTCCTCCGCCTTGAAGTGCGCAACCACCCCCACCACGGCCTTTTCCGTAAAGTCATACCCCTCCGCGCGAAAGACCTTTTGCAGCATGGCCCGGCCCAGGGCTATGTACTCACCCCGCTGCTGCGACCGGATGTAGCGCCGGATGTGGCTGCGGGCCTTGCCCGTCACCACAAATCGCTCCCAGTTGGGAGAGGGCGCGCCGACCTTGGCCGTGACGATGTCCACCTGGTCCCCGTTGGACAGGGTCGTGTTGAGCGGGGCGATGCGGCCGTTGATGCGCGCGCCCACGCAGCGGTTGCCGATGTCTGAGTGTATGGCGTAGGCAAAGTCTATGGGCGTGGCCCCGCTGGGCAGTTCTATCAGGTCCCCCCTGGGCGTGAAGGCAAAGACCTGGTCCTGGAACAGCTCCAGCTTTGTGTTCTCCAGGAAGTCCTCCGGCCGCTGCTCCTGCTCCAATATCTCCAGAAGCTCCCGCAGCCAGCGGTACTTTTTCGCGTCCTGCGTAGAGGGCGTCGCCCCATCTTTGTACGCCCAGTGCGCGGCCACGCCCAGCTCTGCCTCCCGGTGCATAGCAGGCGTGCGAATCTGTATTTCCACCCGCTGCTTGGCGGGGCCCATGACCGTGGTGTGGATAGAGCGGTAGCCGTTGGGCTTTGGCGTGGAGATATAGTCCTTAAAGCGCCCGGGGACGGAGTGATAGCGCCCGTGAATAAGGCCCAGGACGTTATAACACGTGGGGACATCCGCCACGATAACGCGGAAGGCCATGATGTCCGAGAGCTGCTCAAAGGACACGTTCTTGCGCTGCATCTTTTTCCATATTGAATAGCCCGACTTCTCCCGCCCCATAACCTCGGCCTTGATCCCGTGCTCAGCCAGAAGGGCCCGGATGTGCTCTATGATGTGCCCCACAACCACCGTGCCCTCTTGCCGCAAAAAGGCCAGGCGGCGGGCGATACTCTCGCGCGCCTCGGGGTTCAGCTCCGCAAAGGCCAGGTCCTCCAGCTCCGTTTTCACCTGGTGGATGCCTATGCGCTCAGCCAAGGGAACGTAGATCTCCAGGGTCTCCGCCGCGATGCGCCGCCGCTTCTCCGGCTTCGCGAACGCCGCCAGAGTGCGCATGTTGTGTAGCCGGTCGGCCAGCTTCACGAGCAGAACCCGTATGTCCTCGCTCATGGCCAAGAGGAGCTTGCGAAAGTTCTCCGCCTGCCGCCCCTCCGCCGTGCGGCTCTCGATCTGGGTCAGCTTGCTCACCCCGTTGACCAGGTCTGCGACCTCCTTCCCGAACGCCTTTTTCAGGTCCTCATAGGTCGCGGGCGTGTCTTCCAAGACATCGTGCAGCACCGCCGTGATGATGGAGCCCTGGTCCATGCGCATGCCCGCCAGGATGGTGGCCACGGCGATAGGGTGGGTGTAGTACGGCTCGCCAGAGGCGCGGGTCTGCCCCTCGTGCCACGCGCGCGCGGCCACGCAGGCCCGCTCCACGGGCGCTGGGTCCGCCGTGGGCTGGTAAGACCGCATAAGGGTCACAAGGGGCACAGCCTCCGTAGGGAGCTCTCCCGCAATGGCGGCCTGGGCGTTCATGCGCCTTAGGGTATGGCAAAAGGGCCCCCGGCGAAAGGCTCGGGCCAAACTTGCGGCGGAAGGCAAAGTGGCCTATGCTGGGGATAGAGCTGCGGGGTGCGTGGAGCGAAAGCGCCATTTATCCCGGGGGCCGATACACGCGTGAGAGGGAGCTGTCCCTCGCCGAACTCGCGCCCGCCCCGTCCAAAGGGCACGGCAGGGGTCGGTGATATGGCACCCACCTGGTTTACCGGGCCGCACGCGGATAAACCTGGCGCCCACGGCCTGCGCGGCTCTGCCCTCCCCCGCACGCCTGTTAGCCCATGGCCATGCCGCCGTTTACGTGCAGGGTGTGGCCAGTGATGTAGGACGCCGCATCGGACGCCAGGAACACCGCCGCCCCCGCTATGTCCTCCGGCGCGCCCAGGCGCCCAGCCGGTATCCGCGCCGCCAGGGCCTCGCGCTGCCCCTCGCCCAGCGCCTCCGTCATCGCAGTGACGATAAAGCCTGGCGCGATACAGTTGACCGTCACGCCCCGTGGGGCCAGCTCCGCCGCCAGCGCGCGGGACCAGCCCTCCACACCGGCCTTCGCCGCGCAGTAGTTCGCCTGCCCGGCGTTGCCGGTCTTCGCAACCACAGACGTTATGTTGATAATCCGCCCCCAGCGGGCCTTCATCATCCCCCGCGCCGCCGCGCGCGCCAGGGCAAAGGGCGCGGTCAGGTCCACGGCCAGGACCTCCGCCCACGCGTCGTCCCCCATGCGGACGGCCAGGCCGTCGCGGGTGAGGCCCGCGTTGTTCACCAAAATGTCCACGCGCCCCGCCTGGGTCATCAGGGCGTCCGCCGCCCCCGGCTGGGCCAGGTCCGCAGTGGTGGTCCGCGCGCGCGCAAGGCCGGATGCCACGGCGTCCAGATTCGCCGCGTTGCGCCCAGACAAAACCACCGCCGCCCCCGCGCCGTGCAGGGCCGTGGCGATGGCCGCGCCGATGCCAGAGCCCGCGCCGGTGATGAGGGCCGTGCGGCCCGTAAGGTCAAACATGGCACGCACTATGCCCCGCCGGGCCGGGGGTGTCTAGACCACCGGCGCCTTCGGCGTCATGCCGTTGAGGTCGATGCCTGTCAGGGGCGGCGCAGAGTAGTCCACTTTGCCCCCCCCTGCCATCGTCACGTGCCAGGTGTCTACCAGGCCCGCGGTGGCCAGGCCTGCCTCTGTGGAGAGAACATCCGCCGCGCCCAGCGGCTGTGATTCTGGATCGGGAGATCTCCGCTGTTTCTTCCAGTCTCTGTATCCACGATAACCCTCCGCCTCCTCCAGACGGGCCACATCGGGAGACCCCTCGCCGATGTCTAAACTGTATACGCTGGGAATATCAAAACCACAATCTTCGGCGGCCGCTTTGATATCATTGAACAATTGAGCGGCTTTTGCGATGGCAGGTGCATCATCTGGATCGTTGTTTGCCGCTTGCAAGTTTTGGAGTGCAGTGGCAGCAAGCGCCTCAGCTTGCTCGGCACTTCCAATGGGATTGTAGTCACTGTCATAAAAGAAAAAGAAGCCCCTAAATTTTTCAGGGTCCATTTCAGGAAAAATCTCTTCTTTATCTTCTTGTTGCGCTTGTGCTCTTTTTGCTAAATTTGATAGATATTCTTCTGCTCTCTGCGCATATAATTCATTATCAAGTTTGAATGGGTCAATGCCTTGCGCGGATAGCAGGGCGGCTGTAACATCAGTGTACAATGGATCTATAGAAAGACGCTGGTCTTTCTCAAGCATTTCCATAATATTTTTCATAAGCGCAGTGGCATGCTCAGCCGTTTGTATCTCAGGAAAATGACCCGCCATAACCACACCCTTTCTCTAAGGTTAAAGAACACACTATCACCGCCCGCGCTGCGCTGGGCCTTTATAAGGCTGGCCCTGTCACCACGCGTACCCTTTCAGCGTACGGGGATTTTGCGTGTATGTCAAGAAAAGGGGCGCGGCGGGGCTCTACACCCGGAACTTTTCGGCCAGGCGCTGGGCCGTGGCCCTGGTGACGAAGCGGGAGACGTCTCCGCCCAGGGAGGCGATCTCGCGCACGAAGGTGGAGGAGACAAACTGCCACCGCGCGGGGGCGGCCAGGAAGAGGGTCTCTATGCCCGGGTCCAGGCGGGCGTTCATCCCCGTCATCTTGAACTCATACTCAAAATCCGACACGGCACGCAGGCCCCGGACGACGCACGAGGCCCCGACCTCCCGCGCGTGGCGGACGAGGAGGCCCGAGAAGCCGGTGACCTCAATGGGGCAGCCCATGTTCTCCACCAGCGCGATGTCTGCCCTGACCATGGCCACCCTCTCCTCAAGGGAGAAGAGGGGCTTTTTGCGCGAACCGGCGAAGACAGATATGACAAGGCGGTCCGCCACGCGGCTTGCGCGGCGGATCAGGTGCATGTGGCCAAGTGTCGTGGGGTCAAAGGTCCCCGGGTAGAGCGCTATGAGGGGCGCGCGTCCGGGGGAGCCCGCGGTCATTGCTCTGCAGGGGCCTCTTCCGGCGCGGGGGCCGCCACCATGCCCGCAGGGGCCGCGCGCTCCACCGGCATGGGCGGAACCTCCAGGGCTTCCGTCGGGCCGTTGTCGCCGGGGCCCACCAGGAAGAGGGCGGCGGCGGACAGGGCCACTATGGCCAGGAAGAGGAGGAGAATCTTGTTCATGGGCGTGGGCCTTTCTGCTTGCTGGGTTGGTGGGCGCACAGTTGCACACCCGCGCCCCAGCGTAAAGGGCGCTAGTGCACCATCCCGCTCCCGCTGCCCATGGCGTTGCGGGCCAGGATATCCTGCGCCTCCGTCGCGCTGCTCACGACCGTCAGGGGCGTGCCGTCCGCGCCGCAGACGGCATAGCGGACCTCGCCCTCGATCCGCACGGGGCGGATGTAGGCCAGTTGCCCCACGCCGAAAAAGCGGAAGTCCCGGTCTGTCAGGCCCTTGAGGGCACTCACGACGTCCGCGTGCTCTCGCATGCCTCCGGATATGGTCACCATGGTGCTGTGTCTCCCTTTTTGCTGCAAAAAGCCTCTTACCCTAACACACCCCGCGGGCGGAGCGCAAAATCAGTCTTGCCTCTTGATCATGTCCAGCAAGCCCTGGACCACGCGCTCGGCCTCTGCGTCCGCGATCCGCGCCCGCGCCTGCCGCGTCGCGGCTGTCTCGTGCTCCCCCCGCTGCCGCCGCGCCATGGCCTCGGCGACGCGGTCCAGCGTGTCCTGCCCTATCGCCTCCCGCGCTGCGCGCGCGTTCGCCAGGGCCTGGGCGCGCAGGGCCGCGCTCTTGTCTTTCGGTGCCTTAGACTTCGCCTTAGGCTTTTTGGTGCCCCACCACAGCATGGGGCGCATGCTACCACAATAGGTTGTGGTGTGCACCCTTTATCTTGCGCCCGCCGCGCGTTATGCTCCGCAGATGACGCACGCACCCAAGCCCCCCCGCCACTTTATCAACCTGCCCGATGTGGACCCGGGCGTTCTGCGCGGCATTGTCCGCCGCGCGCGGGACTTAAAGCGCCTGAAGTTCTCCCCGCCGCAGCTGCTCAGCGGCCTCACGCTGGCCATGCTGTTTGACAAGCGCTCCACCCGCACGCGCGTGTCGTTTGAGGTGGCGATGAAGCAGCTGGGCGGGCACACGATCGCCCTGAGCAAAGAGGAAAGCCAGCTGGGCGGGGCGGAGAGCCTGGAGGCCACGGCGCAGGTGCTGAGCCGCTATGTAGACGCGGTGATGGTGCGGATGAGCGACCACGCCGCGCTGTCCGAACTGGCCCGCCACGCCTCCGTCCCGGTCATCAACGCCATGACGGACCGCTCCCACCCGTGCCAAATTATGGCGTCCGTGATGACCATGGAGGAGCGCTGCGGGCGCGTGGAGGGGCTGAAGGTCGCGTGGTTTGGGGACTTCAACAACGTCGCCAGCACATACGTGGAGGCCGCGCCCCTGTTTGGCTATGACCTGGTCCTGGCCCTGCCCGAGGACCTGCACGCCCGCGTGCCCCCTGGCGCGCGGGTGACAGCGGATGCGGGCGAGGCCGCCGCCGGGGCGGACGTCCTGGTGACGGACACCTGGGTCTCCATGGGGCAGGAGGGCAAGGACATCGCCAAGTTCTGGCCCTTCCAGGTCAACGCCGCCCTGATGGCCCGCGCCGCGCCGGGGGCCATGTTCACGCACTGCCTGCCCATGCATGAGTGGGAGGAGGTGTCCGAGGAGGTCGCCAAGTCCCCCGCCAGCGCGATTTATGACGAGGCCGAGAACCGCGCGCACGTGCAAAAGGCCATCCTGGCCTGGTGCCTGGAGGAGGCCGGCGTGTCCGTCGGACAACGCAAAGTGGATTTTTGAAGATGGCCCTGACCCTCTACTACCACCCCGGCTGGCGCTCCCTGGCCCCGCACATTGCCGAGGACAACGCAGGGCATTAGAGCCTTCGGCCCCTGGACATCCCCCGCGCAGTGGCCTAGACTGGCCCCCCTGGCTCATTCACGGAAGGCCCCGCCCATGACGCGCTTTGCCCTTTTGCTCCCCCTGGCCGCGCTGGCCCTGGCCCTATAGCATCCCGCACATAGAGCATGTATTCCTTCGTGTTCCCTCCCAACGCAACACTCGATTATTGAGTCTATTTTCTAGGCAGAAACAGGTAATTATTTTTTCCAGATTTTCTTTCTATTGTGTATCCCATTTGATCTAGAAGGCGAAAAACGCGCTCTCTGTTATTTGCAAACGTTTCAATCCACAGTACAGGAAAAAATTTTTGAATTGTTTCTTGTGCTCCAATGAGAACATTTTCTTCAAAGCCCTCTACATCTATTTTAATAAAATTAACGCAATCTGGTTTTATGTCTTTTAAGATAATGTCCAAAGACGCAAGATCTATATCGCCTTTGTCCGATTCAATCAAAGATGTTGCGCCCCTGTTGCAAGGATTGAAATAATCAGTTTCAGCCTTCCCTTTGGAACGGCCCAATCCACAATTAAAGCATGAGACTATGCCCGATAAATTGTTTAATTTTATATTTTTTTCAAGTAAAGAAAAGTTTTCTTTTATGGGTTCGAAGGCATAAATACGTTTGGCTTTTTTATGGATTGCCCAATATATGCTATGATTTCCTATGTTTGCGCCTACATCAATTATACAGCTTCTTTCTTTTATATATTGACCAAATTTCAAAATTCTTTTTTTTTCATAAAAGTCACGACTTGTGGCTATTTGACTCTGGATGAAGTCCTCTAGCCTATTAGGTAGATAGAACTTTTCTCCTGTCTTTATAGATAAAGGTCGATTTGGATCAATAATATATGACTTTATATTTTCAATTTCTGAACGTAGGCTGGGAGATTCCTTGAAGAAGCCCTTTGGAATATTAAATAATTTCCGTAATATTTGCATCAGTAAATGCCCCTCTGAAGCGCCGAAAGATCCAGGACCATTGTGGGGTTTATAAAATGACCTAATAATGTGGCTCGCCGTGTGAATGCAATACCACCATCATGCGGTCTGCGCCAGGCCCTCCGTTCACATTTGCGTTTGGGGTATGATGAGCATTAGATCTCGGCGGGCCATGGACATCCCCCGCACGGGGGCCTACACTGGCCCCCCTGGCTCATTCACGGAGGCCCCGCCCATGACCCGCTTTGCCCTGCTGCTCCCCCTGGCCGCGATTGCCCTGTCCTTGTCCCTGGCCCTGCCCCTGGCGGGCTGCGGCGGCGGGGGCGCAAAGACCCAGGTGTCACAGAGCTCGGCCACCATGGGGCAGGAGTTGACGGACCTAAAGACCGCGCGGGACCAGGGCCTTATCTCCGACAAGGAGTATGAGCGGGCGAAGCGCGATATCCTCAAGAGATATAAAGGGTAGACTCCCCGCCCCAGGTGCTCTATACACCGCCCCCTATAGCAAAAACACGCAAGGGCTTGGCAGGTTCTAAAATTTCATTTTTTATATTGAATTATTATCCATTACATGAAAATAAAAAGGATTTATAGACCGTGTTCATGCGTTCATATGTGATTTTTTTGATTTTTGTGTCTTGTCTATTCCTTGCGTCTTGCAAAGATGAATGTCAAGAATATTCTGACTTTACATGCGATCAGATCGAGCAAGCGGAATATAATGTTTATTTCTATTTTCCGAATGGCAATGAGTATTACATCGGAGAAACCAAAGGGTTAGAATCTTGCGGAAATATGGCCTGGGGATATGCGAGCGAGAAAAACCTTTCTAATAACAGCGATTGGAGCTACATTTGTTGCATGATTGCAAAAGGTTCTGACTGCTACGAGAAACACAGATAGTCCCTTGTGCGCACAGAGAATTTCGCGTAAACCCTGCCCCCTAGAGAAACACTTATGGGGTCTATGTCAATTTTGGCCATTTTGAGATTTTTTCTCATGTATCTTAGAAAGAGAATCAAGCAATAGGTCCGATATTTCTCTTCTTGATATGAATCGCCTTTGTTGCTTCTTATATAATGGAATTTCCCACCCTATTCTCTTGTTATAAGGGTCAAAATGAGGAGGTTCCCAGAATATAGAATCTCTCTCTTTATTTAATTGGTACTTTGCAAGTGGCATCCTTATAATTTCTAGTATAGAAAAAACATTTTCTAATTTTTCATAAGGATATATGAAATCTTTTTTCTTTTCTTTTGAGATATGTTCCCTAAAACTCCTTAATAATTCATATAATCCAAATATCCACAACTTCAAAAGACAGAGAGTTGTCGTGGGGTATGAAAAATTATTTTCTACATTAATACCCATCCGTTGTTGTTCGAATATATTTATTGTTATAATTTCTCTTGCAATGAATTCTACGTCCAGCATCCCAATGTGCTGCATATCAATTGCAAACCAGGGCGCGTCTCTTATTGCCAAGGCACCTGAATATGTGACCCACTTCCCGGACCGGTCTTGGAGATTCTGGTCTTGGTCGAGATGGAGGCGGAAGGCGCAGGGGTCAAAGGGCTCCTCGGGTGCCATGGTCCTTCCAGGATACGCCCTTTGTATGAGGCAGGTAAAGAGTCCCTGGACTTCCGGGCGGCGGTGGGCTACACACCCCCCCTATGGCAAAAACACGCAAGGGCGCCGCGGGCCCCAAAACCGCACCCACCCCAACCCCGTACGACGAAGGCCTGCACTTCTGCCCCCTGGGGGGGTCGGAGCAGTTCGGGGTGAACCTCAACCTCTACATGTGCGACGGGCGCTGGCTCCTGGCCGACTGCGGCATTGGCTTTGCGGACGACACGCAGCCGGGGGTGGACATCCTCCTCCCCGACCCGACCTATATTGAGCGCAACCCGGGCCGCCTTGAGGCCCTCATCGTCACCCACGCGCACGAGGACCACGTGGGCGCGACCGCGTACCTGTGGGAGCGTCTGGGACGGCCGCCGATCTACTGCACCGCCTTCACGGAGGCCATACTGTACAACAAGTTCCGCGACCGGGGCGTGCGCGGGGCGCCCGTGACCATCGTCAGGCCGGGCTCCACCTCGGCCCTGGGGCCCTTCGCGGCGACCTGCGTCCCCGTCGCGCACTCCATACCGGAGGCCGTGGGCCTCATCATAGACACGCCCCGCGGGCGCGTGTACCACTCCGCCGACTGGAACCTGGACCCGACGCCGCCCGTGGGCTGGACCACGGACGAGGGGATGCTCAAGCGCGCGGGGGATGAGGGTGTCTTGGCATACATCGGGGACTCCACCAACGCCCAGGTGGAGGGCACGACGCCCTCAGAGGCGGAGGTGTACGAAGGCCTGCTGGCCGCGTTCAAGAAATGCAAGCACCGCATCGCCGTCACGGGCTTTTCCTCCAACATCGGCCGGGTGGTGAACGTCGCCCGCGCCGCCCACGCCTGCGGGCGCAAGGTCTGCGTCGTGGGGCGCAGTTTCCACAAGATGATCGCCGCGGCGGAGAAGCTGGGGTACATGGACGGGGTGCCCGCATTCCTGGCCGAGGACGACCTGGAGCGCACGGCGCGGGACAAAATCGTCCTCCTCGTCACCGGCTCCCAGGGTGAGGAGCGCGCGGCCCTGACCCGCATAGCAGGCGGGAACTTCGCAGGCGTGCGGCTGGAGGGCGGGGACACCGTCATCTACTCCTCGCGCATGATACCGGGCAACGAGAAGGCCATCTTGCGCGTGCAGAACTTGCTGGCCCAGCGGGGCGTGGCCGTCGTCACCCCGGCGGAGGCGGAAGGGGTCATCCACGTCTCCGGCCACCCGCGCCAGGGGGACATCGCCCGCATGTACGACCTTCTCCGCCCCGCCATCGTGGTCCCCGTGCACGGGGAGCCCGCCATGCTGGAGGCGCAGGCCGCCCTCGCCCGCGCGCGCAAGAAGGGACCAAAGGTCATCGTGCCCGCAAACGGCGCGGTCATCCGCCTGGACGGCGACGCGCCGGGCGTGGTGGGGGAGGTGCCCACGGGCCTTCTGGCCGTGGAGGTCGGGGGGCGCATTATAGACGCCGAGCACGCGGCCATAGGGGAGCGGCGGCGCGCGGCGGCGGAGGGCGTGGTGCACATCAGCCTCGTTCTGGACCGCGCGGGGGCCCTGCTGGGCGAGCCGCGCGTGGACACCATAGGCCTGCTGGACGACCGGCTGGAGGGGGACGCGGACATTCTGGACGATCTGTACGACGCGGTGGAGGCCGAGGTCGCGGGCCTGTCGGACCGCGCGCGGGCGGACGACGAAAAGGTGGAGGACGCCGTCGCCCGCGCGGCCAAGGCCTTCTTCCGCCGCGCCATGAAGGTCCGGCCCCAGACGATTGTCCACGTGCTGCGGGTATAGCGGGCCCACGCCCCTTTTGCGCACACGTGTTAGGTGGCGGCGTGGTCTGTGTCTGCGGGTCTGGCCCCGCGCGCGCTACGCCCGGCGCTCCAGGACATACCGCGCCAGGCGCTCCAGCGCCTCGGCCCGGCTGCCAAAGATGTGCAGGTGCGTCGTGGCCTGCTCCGCCAGCATCTCCGCCCGCTCCCGCGCCTGCGCCTGCCCCAGGGCGGACACAAAGGTCGCCTTCCCCGCCGCCGCGTCCGCGCCCACGGGCTTGCCCGCCTCCTCCTCGTTCGCCTCCACGTCCAGGATGTCGTCCGTCACCTGGAACGCCAGGCCCAGGTCAAAGGCGTAGTGCGCCAGGGCCCGCCGGTGGGGGAGCGAGGCCCGGCCCAGGATCGCCCCCGCCTCGCACGCGAAGGCCATAAGCTTGCCCGTCTTCATCCGCTGCATCCGGCTGATGGTGCCCAGGTCAAACGCCGTATGCTCGCCCAGGAGGTCCAGCATTTGCCCGCCGACCATCCCGTGAGCGCCCGCGGCCTGCGCCAGGGCCGTCACCAGGGCGCAGCGCACGCGCGGGTCCTCGTGCGTGTCCGGGTCCGCGATGACCTCAAACGCCAGAGTCAGCAGCGCGTCCCCCGCCAGGATGGCCGTCGCCTCCCCGAACGCGCGGTGGACCGCGGGCTGCCCCCGCCGGAGGGCGGAGTCGTCCATCGCGGGCAGGTCGTCGTGGATGAGGGCGTAGCAGTGCACAAACTCCACCGCCGCCGCCGCCCGGCGCGCGCGGGACGCATCCACGCCGAACAGGTGCGCGCACTCCAGCGTCAGGAAGGCCCGCAGGCGCTTGCCCCCCGCCAGGACCCCGTGGCGCATGGCGGCGCAGAGCTTGTCCTCCGCCATGCCGCCGTTCGCAGGGGGCAGGAGGCGGTCCATGGTCGCGTCCACCGCCGCGCGGGCCGCGTCCATGGCCTCTTGCAGCTGCGGGTCTGACGCGTCGCGGGGGGAGGGACACATAAGATCCCCAGTGTACGCCAAAGCCCACCCGCACTCAAGGTGCCCGGCGCGATGGACCGCATGCGTTTAGAATGCCTTACGAAAAAAATTTGACATCTCTCTCTCTCATGGCACCCTAAACCTATGGGCCTTTGGTGTGAGGGCCCTGATAACAACAAAAAGAAAGGGTGTGTGTTATGGGATCTTATGTTGTATTAACAGAACCATCAACTGCTGGAGAAGACTTTGGCAGACAGCTTGCGGGGACTCCGGAATCTTGGGCTCGTTCAGATTTTGAAAAAGCGGTCTGTGCCCTTAAGGACAGTGGGAAGAGAGAATTTAATGAACAAGAATCGTTTTCACTCGGTGTTGCTGATGGTCTCAAGGAAAAAGGGACTCCAATCCGTTGCCCGGGATATTAAGTAATCACACACTGCGCCGTCACATCGTCGGCCCCGTCGTGAGGAACTGGTCCACGCGGGGGGAGGGGTGTCCTCTACTCCCCCCCATCCGGGGGTTGCACGCGTGGGTTGCTGCCCTCGGGCCTCCGCGCGCGCTCTAAGGCGCGCACCGCGCACCCCTTGACAGGCCGCGCACAGCGGGGCATAAGGGCCCCCTCGCAAGGGGCACCAAAGGAAGGGACACGGGCCATGGCCAAAAAGGGCGGCGCTGTAAAGGTACGGCTGGAGAGCAGCGCGGGCACCGGCTACCGGTACTACGCCAAACGCTCCACGCGCGCGGAGTATAAGCTGAAGCTGCGCAAGTTTGACCCCTGGGCCACGCACCCGACCACCGGCCGGCGCGGGGCGCACGTCCTGTTTGAAGAAAAGAAAATGCCCCCGCACAAGAAATAGGCCCCCACCATGGCCGACCCCGCGCTCCTGGCGACATACCTACCCGTCCTCATCCTCCTCCTCATCGCGGGGGGCATGGCCGTGTGGATGATCGGCTTCTCCCTCGTGCTCGCCCCCCACAGGCCAGACCCGGCCAAGACCTCTGCGTACGAGTGCGGCTTCCCCGCCTTTGAGGGCACGCGGGGCCGGTTTGACGTCCGCTTTTACTTGGTGACGCTCTTGTTCATCCTCTTTGACCTGGAGATCGCGTTCCTCTTCCCCTGGGCCGTGGCCCTGCGCGACATCGGCGCGTTTGGCTTCTGGTCTATGGCGGTGTTCCTGGCCGTCCTGACCATCGGCTTCGCGTACGAGTGGGCCCGCGGCGCCCTGGAGTGGGAGTAGAGGCATGCCCAAGATTGTCGATGTTCTCAAGAAAACATGGGGACCGGTTGTGACTCAGGGTGGCACGATACAGTGCTCCCCCCATGGTGAAGGGTACCTTGTTTCTGGACTCTGGGTCTTTGCCGGCGGCCACTGGATCGAAATGTGCTGCGAGGAGATATCCGACTGCGTATATGGCATGAGAATCACAATGCTCGATGCGCCGCCAATACCGGAAACGAACAAGATGAACAACCCGCCAAGAAGAGAGGTTTGTAACTTTCCAAAAGACTGTCGCCTTGATCTCATAACGACGGAGGGGGTTGGCCGTGTAGAGGCCGAATCTCTCAACAAAGAGAGCGAGCGCGGTCTCTTCCGCCCACCTCTATCCGTGACAACAAGGGGGGGGACGCGCTTTGTTTTCGGGGCAAGTCTGGCGTGCCCAGAAAATATTGTGATAACGATGCAAGAAGGTCATAAGGCATAGCTCTGGCGGCCTGCGCCGCTTCGTCCTCGCTCTCTCCGGGGCCTTGCGCAGGACAGAGCGCTGTTCCGCCCCGATAAACTGCGCGGCCCTACCCCTTCTCACGCAGGAGGCGGGCCTTGGAGCGGCCGGGCCTTTGCGCTCTGGCGCTTGTCGTGGAGCCCGCCCGCGCCACGGCCCCGGACAGGCGGTTTATCTCCCGCTGCTTGAGCAGCAGCTTGCGCGCACGGCGCGGCGCGTGCTGCAGGTGCGCCCCGGCCTGCGCGTACTCCGCGATGTGCGCGTTCAGCAGCCACAGGGCCCCCCCCTTCGGGGCCACGTGCGCCTCCGCCAGGTTCGCCTAGGCTCTTCACCTCGCTCCCCGTGAGCAGCAGGCCCGCCTCCAGCGCATCCTCCAGGGTGTACTGTGCAAGACGAGCAGAGCTTGTTTCTGGCCAGAAAAGCACGCCAGGTCTGCCTCTCAGTGGCCTAACTGGCTACGGTTACTAGCTTTCTCGGGGCGCTGGTGGACGGGCACGCGGCAATCCAGGGCAAGGCCCCGAAAGCGCCGGAGTGCTTCGTCGGCTTACGCCCCCTCGCAATGACGATTCTTGTGTCTTAGGAGGGGTCAAACCTTGGTTTGAAGAACCCCCCTATAAACCCTAGGAAGCACCCAAATTGCCACATCTCAACATCTTGTATGCCAATTTGTGCAAGGAACCCTAGGATTGTGTCTCCGAAAAAGAGTCCGACAAACCAGCCTGTGATCGCGCCCATAAGCGCGCCAAGTATGGGGGTCAGAAAACTGAGAGGCACAAAAAGGATGAAGAGGATCGGGTGTTTCTCGATAAACTTGATAAACACTTTTCCTGTGGCCATTGCGTCCTCAAAAAAAATCCGGCTCTACTCCTTTCCGGCTCTACCCCTTTAGTGCGTACACATGGAACCCGCCGTAGATGGACGAGCGGTCGCGCGCGGCCAGGGCTCGGCACGCGGCCTCATCATACGCCCAGCCGGCGCGCATGTCTGCCGGCAGCGCGCCCTCCAGCGGGCTGTCCGCCCCAGCCGTGCGGAAGACGACCCTGGCCCCCGGCGCGGCGGTCCGCCCGACCTCCGCCCACAGGGCCGTGAGCTGCGCCGCGTTCATCCAGTCCTGCGCGTCCAGGAAGACATAAGCGTCCAGAGACTGGGGCTCCTGCGCCTCCAGGAAGGTGTTCAGCGTTGCGTGGTGCACGTCCACCCGGTCCGCCGCCGCGCGGGCCTTTTCATACCCCTGGGGCGTCAGGTAGCGCGGCACGGCCACCCGCTGCGCCCGGTCATAGCGGCGGCCAAAGGCCTGCCACGCGAAATAGTTGTCCGCAATCGGGTACGCGCAGGCCAGGCGCTCCAGGCGCTCCTTCAAGACCTTGGCCATGTCCCCGTCCCCGGCGGCGCGCAGCGCGTCAAACTGCGCCGGGGGGATGCCCAGGCCGTACAGGGATATGGGCAGGGAGCACAAAAACCGCACAAACCCCTTGCCAAACAAGGGCCCGAGGGTCCGGTCAAAAATCTCCTTCTGCGCGGCCACGCTCTGCGCGGCCAAAATCTCCCTGGGGTCCTTGCCGTACATTTTGGCCAGGAGGTGAATCAGGCCGATAAACCGGCCCAGGAGGCCAAAGCGGTAGAGGTTTCGCTGGAAATAGGTGATGCGCCGCAGGCCCCAGGGCAACTCCCGCGCCTCCCAGTACGCCCGCGTGGTGGGGTCCAGGTGCGGGGCGATGTGCCGGGTGTAGGCCTCGATGTTCGCCTTGTCGTCCGCGCAGCCGAAGAACAGGAAGAAGGACTCATAGTCCGGCAGGTGCCGCAGCGCGGCGATCTTCAGGCGCGTGAGCGCCACGTGCGCGGGGTTCAGGTCCACCGCGTCCACCCGCGCGGGCCCCTCCGTGAGGTAGTTCAGCACATTGCACCCGCCCGAGGCGATGGTCAGGATGCGGCTCTGGCCGGGGGTAAGGCCCAGGGCGGCGATGTCCACCTCTGGGTCCTCCCAGATCTGGGGGTAAACAAAGCCCCCGAACATGAGGGTGAACAGGCGGTTGAGCACCCCGCGCCGGTGGCTCGCCGGGGGCGTGAGCACCGCGTCTTTCAGGAACTGTTTTTTTGTGGCGTGCGCGGTGCGCAGAGCGTGGGCCGACGGAGTCATGGCAGGGGTTATAGCCCACCCCCGCGCCAGACACCATAGGGTGCCTAGAGCAGCCTCGGCTCCCCCGTGTCCTGCCCCGTGGCCCTCGTCAGATACGCCGCGAACATGGGCACGGTGAAGGCGATGTCCCCGTGCGCGGGGCTATAGGCCATCCCCTTTTTGATGATTCCGTCTCTGGCGGAGCTGATCTGGTTTACCGTCTTACCCAGTGCGGCGGCCACATCCTTAGAACGATACGGCGGCCCCTCAGGCAGGCCCGCCATAGCCTGAACATAGGCTTTCTCTGTTAGCGTCAACCTGTCCAGGCGCACCCTAAAAAAGCTTTCGTCCAGCCTGTGAATAGCGGCCTGCGTGGCCGCGTCTATGTCTGGTACGTCTATGGGGCTGGCCTGGGCGACCTTCCAAGCGTGGAATCCCCACTCCTGCAGAAAATAGGGGTAGCCCTGCGTGTGGGCAAAGATGGCCTCCAGCCCCGCGTCTGTGATGCTCTCCCCCTCCTTTTCCACGGGCAGGCGGATGGCGTCAAACGCCGCGGCCTTGTCCAGGTGGTCCACCTGGACGAACAGGAACAGGCGCTCTGCATAGGACTTTGTGTTGCCCATGATCCCGGCCACCTGTGGCAAGCCCGCACCAAAAAAGATGATGGGGAGATCTTCCTGGTTTGCCCTGTGGACCGCCACGATGAGGGCACCTAGGTCTTCCTTGGATAGGTACTGCACCTCGTCTATGAACAGGGCCCAGGCGCGGCCCGCCGCCTGGGCGGCCTGCCCCACCCGCAGGAAAAGGGCCGACAGGTCGCGCTCCAGGCTCCCGCTATCCGCAACACCAGTTTCCGGCTCTACGGACAGGGTGACATCCCCCACGGACACCTTCCAGGCCTTCACCATAGAGGCCAGCGCCCGCGCCGCCGCGTGGGCGTGCGCCTTGGCGTTCTCGTATAGGGAGAACTGGCGCAACACCTCGCGTATTTCAGGGTATAAAAGCGTAAGGAGGCCCTTGCCCTCCGGGGCCTCTATGAAGGTTGTAAGATAGTCATGCGCATGGGCCTCCTTGCGGATGGTGTTGAGGAGGACCGTCTTGCCCGTACCCCGCAGGCCATAAAGAATGTGAGAGCGCCCGGCCCGGCCCTGTGCCGTGCGCTGAAGCGCCACGGAGGCGTCCTCCAAAAGCGCGTCGCGCCCGGCCAGCTCCGGCGGGGGGCGGCCTGCGTCTGGGGAAAAGGGGTTGCGCACGGGGTCCACGGGGGAAGTATAAGAAGTTTAGGGCCGTATAGCAAGATCTCTTTATACGGCCTTATACATCCCTAAACTTCTTATACATCCCGCCTGCCGCTATGGGCCGAACTTGCGCGCGTGGGGCGCGGCGGCGCGGCGGAAGAGGGACGAGGAGCCGGGGATATACAGGTCCCCGTCCGCCCGCGCAGTGCGCATCTGGGCCTGCTGCTCCGCGTGGAGAGCGGCGTGGGCCGTGTGGAGGGTGTACATGTCCCCCGGCCCGGTGGGCTCCAGCGGGGCCCCGTCAAAGCGCGTCACGACCATACTCGCCCCGCGCAAAAGGGGCACGAGGGCCGCCACGTCGTGGATGGTCAGGTCGGCCTCGGCGGCGGTCGCCCCCTCCTGCGCGGCGCGCAGGATGCCCGCGCAGTTCTGGTCTGTCACGACCTCCGACGCCGCGCGCTCCAGGGCCCAGAAGGCGCGCTGGTCCGCGCCCTCGGTGAACATGACCTCCGGCGCGGTGCAGTAGAGCGGGCCCGCGTCCGGGCCGGGGGGGTCAACCGCCTGCCCGTTGCACGTGGTGGGCCCCCCGGCAAAGCCGCGCCAGGTCTGTGTTATGTCCAGCTGTCCGCGGGCACCGGACAGGACAAAGACCTGCCCGCCCCAGAAGGCCCCCGCGCGCATCCACCCCACACTGATGCCAAAGCCATACGCCCCCGGCCAGACCAGAGAGGCCAGCATAGAGGCCGTGCCGTCCACGGGGTCTATGGCCGCGATGGTCTTGTCCTGCACATCCGCCTCGTCCCCCAGCTCCTCCCCCCACACCGCCACCTGGCCGGGGAAGGCCACAGCCAAGGCCGCGCGCAGGGACCGCTCAAAGGCGACCTCACCCGCCGTCACAACCTGCTTGCCCTTGGCCCGGAAACCGGCGAACCAGGCCTCCGGCGGCCCGCCAAACGTTTTTATGTCATCCCAAAGTCCTGCGTAGCTTTTCCGTAGTATTGGAAGCCCCTCAGACTGGACCCAGCTTTCCGTAAACCTTGCAAGAGTTTCGGGATCGGGCATTTGTGTATAGGCCTTTAGCAAAGCGTTAAGGTTTCTGGGCAATACTAGACTTAGGGGGTCCACAGGACAAGCCCCGCACAAACACCAGAGAAGGACAAAGCGATGACAAACTCTCAGATGTTCACGGGGCAAGCAGCGGGGGAGACGGGGATTGTCTATACCCTGGGCTGCGCGGAGCCCCCGGCGGTGTGCACGGCGGTGGACCACGACCCTCTCGTCTACCTGGATGAGACCGAGGAGGACATAGACTGGGGCGCAAGCGTCTCTATGCGCCTCACGGGGGCGCAGCGGGCCTGCGCCCGCCTGGCTCGGGATGCCCAGGCCGCCCGGCCAGGACCCTTGGACCTGTTTGCCCAGAACGCGGCTGGGCTGACCGGCGCTGCGGAAACAGGCCCGGAAACTTTGGCCGCCCTGTTGGGGCGGAGCCGGACGGGGGCGGACTACCTGGCCTGTGCCGCCAAGCACGGGGTGGCCCTGCGGCCAAGCGGGCAGTTCCGTGGCGTGGTGTACGACCGCGCGGCGGGGACCATATTCTATGACCCGCACCTGGCCGAGGGCCCCCTGGTCCTGGCCGCCGCTGCGGCCCTGCGCCAACACTGGCAAGACCGGCAGGGGGCCCTCATATGCCCCCTGGCCTTCGCGCCAGAGACCGCCATCTTCGTGGGCCGGGCGCAGCAGGCGGACGTAGCCCAGGCGGCCATCCGCGTAGCCTGGGACCTCCACCTGACGGGCGCGGGGTCTGCCTGGGCGCACATAGAAGGCGGGTCCCTAGCAGACCTGGGCCAGGCCTTCGCCGCCGAGGCGTTCTTGGACTTCCGGGGCCTGGGGGCCGGGGACGCGGCCATGGCGGTGTTTGAAGCCTGGTTCCTCTCGCCCCGCTGCGCGGCATACGACCGGACCCTCATCCACCGGATGCTCTCGGTCCTCTCCCGACCCCGCAGAGGGCACCTGCCCCAGGGGCTGCGCCTGGCCGTCCCAGACCTGCTCGCGGCCCTGGGCCGCCGCCCCGTGGGGGAGAACTACCTCGCCCGGCACATCGGGGACCTGCTGGAAGACCCCCTGTTCACGGAGATCCGGGACCGCGCGAACGCGAACTTCCTGTGGTTTGTGAAGTTTGAGGGCGCCCTGGCCCTCGCGGACGGGGAGGCCCTGAGGCACAACTTCCGCAACGCTGCGGGCCATCCAGCCGCGCCCCGGGCCCAGATCATCTCCCTGGCCCCCCGACTGGGCAGCAGGCAGGGCCAGCCCCCCGCCGAGGGCGGGGCCCAGATCATCTCCCTGCGCCGGGCGGAGTAGGCCCTACACGTTAAACCGAAAGTGCGTCACGTCCCCGTCGGCCATCACATAGGCCGCGCCTTCGGAGCGGAGCTTACCGGCCTCGCGCGCGGCGGCCTCCCCGCCCAGGGCGACGAAGTCCGCGTACGCCACGACCTCGGCCCGGATGAAGCCGCGCTGGAAGTCCGTATGAATGGCACCCGCGGCCTCGGGCGCAGTGGCGCCGGCCCTTATCGTCCAGGCGCGGGCCTCCTTCGGCCCGGCTGTGAAGAAGGTCTGCAGGCCCAGCAGAGCGTACCCCGCGCGGATAACGCGGGCGAGGCCCGGCTCGGCCAGGCCCAGGTCGCCCAGAAACGCCCCACGCTCCTCCGGCAGGAGAAGGGCGATCTCCGCCTCCGCCGCCGCGCTGAGCGCAATGGCCTGCGCCCCCTCCTGCGCGGCCATGGCCGCCACCTCCTGCGACCAGGCGTTGCCCGTGGCCGCGCTGGCCTCGTCCACGTTGCACACATACAAAACGGGCTTGGCCGTGATGAGGCCCAGCGCCCGCAGCGTGGGCGCGCCGTCCAACGCCCGCGCGGGCGTGCCGGCGTCCAGGGCGGCCTCGGCGGCCTCCAGCGCGTCCAGCTGTGCCTTCAGGGCCTTGTCACCGGACTTTGCGCGGCGGACGATGCCGTCCTTGGCCCGGCTGATCGTGGCAATGTCCGCCAGGAGCAGCTCCGTGTTGATGACCTCCGCGTCCCGCACCGGGTCCACGGAGCCCTCCACGTGCGTCACTTCGCCGGAAAAGCACCGGACCACGTGGAGGATGGCCGCCGCCTCGCGGATGTGCGCGAGGAACTGGTTGCCCAGGCCCTCCCCGCGCGAGGCACCCCGGACGAGGCCCGCGATGTCCGTGAAGTCCATCTGCGCCGGCATTGTCCGCGCAGAGCCCGCGACGCGCGCGACCTCGGCCAGGCGCGGGTCCGGCACGGGCACGCGGCCCGCGTTGGGCTCTATGGTGCAAAAGGGGAAGTTCTCCGCCGCCGCCGCGGCCGTGGCCGTCAGCGCGTTGAACAGGGTAGACTTGCCCACGTTCGGCAGACCGACAATGCCGCAGGAAAAGCCCATTAGCGGCTGTAGAGCTCCACCACCAGGTTCGGCTCCATGGCCGTGGGGTAGGGGACGTCCTCCAGCCGTGGGGTGCGCAGGAAGGTGGCCTTCAGGGCCGCCGCGTCCACGTCTATATAGTCCGGCGCGGCGCGGTCCGCCTCGGCCTGGGCCTGTATCACAAAGGGGATGGACCGCCCGCCCTCGCGCACGGCCACAACGTCCCCCTCCTTGAGCTGATACGACGCGATGTTGACGATCTTCCCGTTCACGGTCACGTGCCGGTGGCTCACCAGCTGCCGCGCGGAGAACACCGTGGGGGCGAACCGGGCGCGGTACACCACGGCGTCCAGCCGCCGCTCCAGCAGGCCGATGAGGTGCTGCCCCGTGTCCCCCCGCAGGCGCATGGCCTCCGCATAATACCGGCGGAACTGCCGCTCCCCGATGTTGCCGTAATAACCCTTCAGCTTCTGCTTGGCCATAAGCTGCGTGCCATAGTCCGTGGGCTTGGCCCGCCGCGCGCCGTGCATCCCCGGTCCCGTGGTGCGCAGGTTATGGGGGGACTTCGCCCGGCCCCACAGGTTGCAGTTCAGCCGCCGGTCTATTTTGTGCTTGGCCCGAATGCGCTTGCCGCTCATGTGTCGTGTCCTTCTCCGTACAAACAAAGGCCGCCGCTTATAGCCGCCCCCGCGCGCCGTGTAAAGCCCTAATGCGTCCCCTTGCCCTGAAGTGGAATCTATGCCCGTATGGGGCCATGTTGCGGCGCGTGTGGGGATGGACAAAGATACTGGTGGCGTTCGCGCTGGGGCTCCGCCTGGCCTTCTGGGCGGCGGACCTGGCGGGCGCGGGGGCTGTGACCCTCACCTGGGCGGACTGGTCCGTCACCGCCCCCCTGTGGGCCTTCGTGGTTGGCGTGGGCCTGTTCACCCTGGCCCTCTTCGCGCTCTACGCCCTGACCTTCTGGCTCCTGTCCATCCCGGCGGCCCTCCGCCGGCAGAGGGAGCGCGCGGGGCACGACGCCCTGGCCAGGGGCCTGGCCGCCGTGGCCGCCGGAGACACAAAGCGCGCGCAGCGCCTGTCGGCCCGGGCCGCCAAGAGGCTCCCGGAGTCGCACCCCCTGGCCCTGCTCCTTTCCGCCCAGGCCGCCCGCCTGTCCGGAGATGCGGACGCGGCGCGCGCGACCTTCACGGCCCTGCTGGAGGACAAGGGGCCTGGACGCTCTTTCGGCCTGCGCGGCCTGGTCCAAGACGCCCTTTCCCAGGGTCGGGAGGCCGAGGCCCTGGCCCTGGCGCGCCAGGCGGCGGAGGCGGGGCCGAAGAAGGGCGGCTGGGCCCCGCGCCTGCTGTATGACCTGCTCCTGCGCAACGCGGCGTGGGACGAGGCCTATGCGATGGCCGGGAAGGTCCTGCCCCCCAGGGAGGCCACAGAGGACAGGCGGGCCATGGATTTGCTGCTGGCCAAGGGGGAGGCCAAGCCCATGGCGCGGCTGAAGCGGGCCCTGGGCGTGGACCCTGCCTTCGCCCCGGCGGCGTGCGCCCTGGCCGCGCAGCACCTGCGCGAGGGACGCCCCCGCGCGGCGGCGCGGGTGGTGGAGCGGGCCTGGGCCGCCGCCCCGCACCCGGACCTCGTCCCTCTGTGGGAAGCCTCAGCGCCCCCTGGCCGGGCCGGGGCCCCCGTTCGCTGGGCCGAGAGGCTCGCCGCCCACGCGCCCGATAGCGCCGAGAGCCACCTCCTGCGCGCGGGGGGGGCGGAGCGCGCGGGGCTGTGGGGGCAGGCGCGTGCGCACCTGGACGCCGCGGCAGAGGCGGAGCCCACCGCCCGTGTCTACGCCGCGCGCGCGGGGCTGGAAGCCGCCGCTGGGGCCGAGGCCGAGGCGGTGGAGGTCTGGCGGGCCAAGGCCGCGTCCGCACCCAAAGCCAAGGCCTGGGTCTGCCGCGCCACGGGCCGGGCGCACGCGCAGTGGGTCCCCGTGACCGACGGCGGGTTCAACACCCTGGCCTGGGCCACGCCCGGCGCGCCCGCCGCGCCAGCGGCCCTCATGGCCCTCCCAGAGCTTGAGGTTGAAGGGTAGCTACGCGCTCCGCGAAATCTGCCCCGCCCACGCACAGCGGAGCGCGCGAAGGCGTCCGGACGATCGCCCCGCCTTGTGTGGAGGCACTAACGGCATCGCCCTTGTTCGCCCGCGCCAGCGCGCCGCACACAGCAACGGGGTTCGCCGCGCGTCCAAACGGCTCGCAGATAATCTGGTCCGCCCTTTCGGACGAAAGCAGGGCGCCCACCCGCATGGCCTGGGCCCCAACCTCCCGCAGGTCCGCGCAGCCCGTGGCCCGCCGCTCCGCCGATTGCTCTGCCTCCGCCCGCTCCCACGCCTCCTCGGCCTCGGCCAGAGCCTCTATCTCCCCCAGGGCCAGCATGGCCTCATCCCGTATACCCTTCAACCCCGCGCGAATGGCCGGGTTGTCCTCCGCGTATATCAGATCGTCTAGAGGGCCCATGTACTCGTCCTGCACCATCTCGGCGACCTCCCGCATGGGGATGCCCTGCTCGCGCATTACGGCGGCGGAGCCCCGGAGGATTTCGGCTATGTCGGTTTCTCTCTCCCAAAGAGTTAGAGGGTCAGGTGCCCCAAGCTCTTCGGCCCTCTCGCCCAGCATATCCCGGAAAAGTTGGCGAGTGATATCCTGGTCAGATTTGCCCTTGGGCTTATTCAGGTTGGCCAGCGCGACACGGTAAGTCTCTGGAGACCCTATACGTAGGGCATTGCGACAAACAGCCTCCATGGCCCCCGGAGTGCCCAACGACTGCAAATCGATGAAAGGTTTCATCGATTCTCGAATGTCTGCTTCGTTCAGGGCGGCAAGAGCATTTCTCTGATTCAGTATCCCATCCGACATGTTCCACCCTCCCGTTCTCCGCGCTCACCCTTCCATTTTGCCATATCTCCGCCGCTCTGGCAAACATTCCAACGCTTGAGGCCGCCCCCTGTGGGGTGCTATGATGGAGTCTATGGACGATGCGGACCTCCCCTCGTTTGACCCCCTGCGCGTGTTCGGGGCCTTCACGGAGGCCGACGGCGAGCCGGCCAATGCGGACTCCGGCCTCCTGGCCGTGCCGAAGGCCCTGCGCCCGCCGCTCTACCGCGTCCTGCTGATGAACGACGACTACACGCCCATGGACTTTGTGGTGGACGTCCTGGTGCGCTTTTTCGGCAAGGACCCGGACAGCGCGGCGCAGACCATGCTCCGCGTGCACGAGCGCGGGGTCGCCGTGGGCGGGGTGTACACCTTTGAGGTCGCAGAGACCAAGGTCGCGCAGGTCCTGGCCTTCGCGCGGCGGAACGAACAGCCCCTCCAGTGCCTGATGGAGAAGGCCGAATGACCGCCCCCGCGCCCCTGGACCCGCAGCTGCTGGACATCTTGGTCTGCCCCGTCACAAAGGGCCCCCTGGAGTACGACCGCGCAGCGGGGGAGCTCATCAGCCGGGCGGCCAAGCTGGCCTACCCCGTCGTGGACGGCGTGCCCATTATGCTCCCCGAGCGGGCACGGGCGGTGGAGGGGTAGCTGGGTTCTACCGCGTCAGGCGGATTTCGGCGATGTCGTTGGCGATGGCGCCAAAGGCTTCCACAAGCTCATCTCCCGACTCGGGGGTGTACATGTGGTCGGGGGAACTGGCGCAGGCCTCCACAAACTCTAACCCTGTGTGTCCCTTGTATGTTTCTCCACCGATCAACCTATACCCTACAGTATAAATAGTGACACCTTGTTCTTTTAGCAAATCGCATATCGCCACACTTTCATCAAAATATTCACCGACCCCATCCGTCATCAGGACAATGTGCTTGACCACATTGGGGGCGTCAAAGGCCGCGCCCTCGCCAAACGGGAGCTCGGGCGAGAGCAGCATATGCGCCGCCACCAGGCCGGAGGCGGGGTTGGTGCCGCCCCCACCTCTATACGTATCCACATGGGCACGCAGGGCGGCATAGTCGGAGGATAAGGGCCAGACAGAGCCAGAGTTCTGGTATGAAGCGCCCATATACGCGACAATGTTGGACTCCAGGGCATCCAGATCGTCGAGGCGGGTGTCAGGAAGGCGAGATGGCGAGAATTCGTATATAGTGCGCGCACCTCTTGGTAATGCAGCGTGCCTCTCAGGTATTACGCATACAAGAATAGCATATTTAGACATCACACATTGCTCCCGCCGTTTTTCCAAAGACCATGTGGCAACAGACGGGGGGACATAATGTATGACATTTGGAGTCACGTAATCATTAAGAAGCTGTTCGTAATTATCCCATTGATCCCAGTCATATGCCTCCAGCTCTCGCGAATACAAAACGTCAAACGTAAATGCCCATATAGCGTCATAGCCGGCCTCCACGGCCTCCTGCGCGCCGGGAACGGTGGAGGGTTCTGCGAATTCATACTCAAGCACCAGGTCGTCTGGGTCCGCAATGACCTGCGGGTCCTCTGCGGGGTAGGGATCCCCGTCCATATCCTGCCCCCAGATCCAGGGAGCGAGTCTGACTTGGTGATTCCACGGCACCAGGCCCACGCGCACGGACATGCGGGGGTAGGCGGCCTTCAGACCCTCCATGCGGTCAATGATGGTGATGGTGGCCTCCTGCAGGGTGGGGAGGTCGACGTGCATAGACCCCGATAGATCCGTGGCCACCACGACCTCCACCCCCTCCAGCGGGTTGTAGATGCCCGTGTCCACCGTGATGTCTATGGAGTCAAACCCCTCCAGCTCCCCCCAGCCCAGCGCCTCGGCCGCCGCGGCCAGGAAGGTGAGCCGCACCACGCCCTCCAGCCCCAGGCTTATGTCGAGCTCCTGCCCCACGGGCGTGACCGTGACCTTCCCGTCCACGTCGTGCCCCGTGGTGGCCTTTACGTAGTCCTCTATGATGCCCTCCAGAATGTCGGCGTCCGTCTCCCCGCTCACGGCCGCCGCCACCGCCCCGCTGTCCAGCGCGGCCTGCAGGCGCTGCTTCTCCAGCACGGCCAGGGTCATGTCTATCGCCAGGCCCAGGCACCCGATGAGGACCGGGGCCAAAAGCGCGAACATGATGGCGAACGCCCCCCGCGTCTCGGCGGCGTAGCGGCGGGCAAAACGGGCAAAAGCGGCGATAAACATGGCAAAACCCCCCAATCGTGCGTCCGGCGCGCGCGCACACACGCGCACCCCCTCTCCTTATAGCATACCCCGCCAGAGGTTAAGAGAGGATGAACGCCCCCAGCTTGACGCGCGGGCGCGCTGGGGCCCATTATCTGTACCATGTCACGGACCGCCGCCGACATCCGCCGGGCCTTTTTGGGCTTTTTTGCGCAGCGCGGCCACACGGTCGTGCCCTCGGCCCCCCTCGTGCCCCACAACGACCCTACACTCTTGTTCACCAACTCCGGCATGGTGCCGTTCAAGGACGTCTTCACGGGCAAGGAAACGCGGGCGTACGTGCGCGCGGCGTCCGCGCAAAAGTGCGTGCGCGCCGGTGGCAAGCACAACGACCTGGACAACGTGGGCTACACCGCGCGGCACCACACCTTTTTTGAAATGCTGGGCAACTTCTCTTTCGGGGACTATTTCAAAGAGGAGGCAATTGCGTATGCGTGGGCGCTGGTGACGCGGGAGTTTGGCCTGCCGGTGGACAGGCTGCTCGTCACCGTACATGCAAGCGATGAGGACGCTGCGGCCCTCTGGCGCAAGGTCGCGGGCTTGCCCGACGACAGGATTATTCGCATCGCCACGGACGACAACTTCTGGCGCATGGGTGACACGGGCCCGTGCGGGCCCAGCAGCGAAATCTTTTTTGACCAAGGCCCCGCACTGGCCGGGGGGCCGCCGGGCTCGCCCGATGAGGATGGGGACAGGTTCCTGGAAATCTGGAATCTTGTCTTTATGCAGTTTGAGGAGCGCGCTGACGGGACGCGCACCGATCTGCCCCGTCCGTGCGTGGACACAGGCATGGGGCTGGAGCGCGTTGCTGCAGTGGTGCAGGGCGTGCACTCCAACTACGACTGCGATCTGCTGCGCACGTTAGTGGGGTCTGTTGCGGATAAGACGCACGGCCCCATTGGGCCGAGCCATCGCGTGATAGCGGATCACCTAAGAACGAGTGCGTTCCTCATTGCTGACGGCGTTTTGCCGGGCAACGAGGGGCGGGGGTATGTGCTGCGTCGGTTTATGCGCCGGGCCATGCGCCACGCGCACATGCTGGGCGCGCAGGAGCCGCTGCTCCACCGCCTGTTCCCAACGCTGGAGGGCCTGATGGGCGCAGCATACCCCGAGCTGACGCGGGCCAGGCCTTTGATTCTAGAGACCCTTCGCGGGGAGGAGGAGCGCTTTGGCCGCACGCTGGAGCGCGGCCTGGCGTTGCTGGGAGAGGCTACGGCCGGCCTGCGCCCCGGCGGGGTTCTGGACGGCGCGGTGGCGTTCCGCCTCTACGACACCTTTGGCTTCCCCCTGGACCTCACGCAAGACGCCCTGCGGGCCCACGGGTGCGCTGTGGACATAGCGGGTTTTGAAGAGGCCATGGCGCAGCAAAAGTCCGCCTCCCGCGCGGCGTGGGCCGGGTCCGGTGAGGCCGCCACGGACAAGATCTGGTTTGACATCCTGGAGGGCTGCGGCCCCACGGACTTTCTGGGCTATGAGGCGCAGCACGCGCAGGGGAAGGTCTTGGCCCTGCTGCGCGACGGCGCACAGGTGCAGCATTTGGAGGCAGGAGAGGCGGGTGCGGTGATCACGGACGTAACGCCCTTCTACGCCGAGAGCGGGGGCCAGGTGGGAGACAGCGGACAGGCCTCCTGGCCCGGCGGGCGGGCAGAGGTGACACACACCACAAAGCCCGTGCCGGGCCTGCACGCCCACCATGTGCAGGTGCGCGCGGGAGCCCTTGCTGTGGGGGACGCGGTGGACCTGGCCGTGGACGCAGCCCGGCGCACGGCAATCCGGGCCAACCACTCCGCCACGCATTTGCTGCACGCCGCGCTGCGCAGCATTGTGGGCGCGCACGTGACGCAAAAAGGCTCCCTCGTGGACGCAGACCGCCTGCGCTTTGACATCGCCCACAGCGCGGCCCTCACGCCGCAGCAAGCGGCGGAGGTGGAGGCCCTGGTCAACGCCCAAATCCGCGCCAACACGCCCGTCACAACCGAGGTCATGTCGCAGGAGGACGCGCTGAAGGCGGGTGCCATGGCCCTGTTCGGGGAGAAGTACGACGACCGCGTGCGCGTCCTGACCATGGGCGCGGACCGCTTTTCCGTGGAGCTGTGCGGCGGCACGCACGTGGCGCGCACGGGCGATATCGGCTGCCTGGTCATCACGGGGGACTCCGCCCTGGCCGCCGGCGTGCGGCGGATTGAGGCCCTCACGGGCGCCAAGGCTCTGGAGCACCTCCACGCGCGCGCAGCAAAAGGCAAGGAGGCCGCAGCGCTGCTCAAGGCCTCCCTGGACGACCTGCCCGCGCGCGTGGCGGCCCTTCTGGCCGAGCGCAAGGCCGCGCAGCAAAAGCTCTCCGCTCTGCAGCAAAAACTCGCCGCCGGGCCGGACACCACGGCCCCCCCGGTCAAGGAGGTTGCGGGCGTGAAGGTCATCGGGCGCATCCTAGACGGCGTGCCAGCCAAGGACTTGAAGGCCATGGCGGACGTGGCCAAGCGGCACATGGGCAGCGGCGTCGTGGCCCTTGTGTCCGTCATGGACGGGAAGGCCAGCCTGGTCGTGGGCGTGACGGAGGACCTGGCCGCGCGCGTGTCCGCCGTGGACCTGGTGCGCGCGGGCGTGGCCGTGCTGGGCGGCAAGGGCGGCGGCGGGCGGGCGGACATGGCCCAGGGCGGCGGACCGAACGCGGGCGCAGCAAAACAGGCCCTTGACGCCGTGGAGTGGGCGCTGGGGGGTGCAGCATGACCCGCGTTGCCCTCGCCCTTTTGGTCCTCCTCCTCCCCGCCCCGGCGTGGGCGGAGGCGAAAGACGCGCCAGCCATTTGGGAGTCAGAGCCCGGCGGATTCGAGGGATTTGTGGGCGTGGTTTGCAACTCTCTGGGGCAGGCCCGCGAATACGGGTTTTGGGGCCTATCGCAGGACACCGATAAAGCCGCCTGGTGGTATGGTCAGGCCGCTGTGTGGCTGAAAGCGTCCGCTGACAAGGGGTTTCCTATAGCGCAACATGTTCTGGGCACGCTGTATAACACGGGGAAGGGCGTGCCGCTGGACTACGATCAAGCCATATATTGGTACACCCAAGCGGCGGAAAATGGGCGACCGTGGGCATATTACAACCTGGGGCAAGTGTACGCACGGCGGGAAGACCAAACCCCGGACTATCAAAAGGCCTGGACGATGTTTCATAAGGCTGCGGTACTTGGGAGCGCCGAGGATCGCTGGGTTGTGGGCTGGAGGTATGCTATAGATACCGGCATGCCACCGGACTTTGTTGAGGCCTATGCGTGGCTTCGTGTCTCTGAGGCGCAGGCCCGCGCAGGCCTGGCGGGGAGGCCCGACCTGGAGAAACAGGCTGCATCAGGTTTACAGTTTGTGACCTCAAAACTCTCCCCCGCCGATCTGGCGCGGGCGCAGGCGCGGGCCAAGGAGTATTACCAAAAGTATGTTGTGGAGGTAGGGGCCGCCGATGACTGACGCGCCGCCCCGCAGGGGCCTGATGTATGTGATGTCCAGCCCCTCCGGCGCGGGGAAGACGACCATCACGCGGGCCCTGCTGGCGCGCAACGCGGGCCTGGCCCTGTCCATCTCGGCCACCACGCGGCCCATGCGCGCGGGGGAGGCGGACGGGGTGGATTATTTTTTTGTGACGCCGCAGCGCTTCGCGCGCATGGTGGAGGGCGGGGAGATGCTGGAGCACGCGACGGTCTTTGGCCGGCACTACGGCACGCCGCGCGCGCCGGTGGAGGCGGCGCTGGCGGCGGGGCGGGACGTGGCGTTTGACATAGACTGGCAGGGCACGCAGCAGCTGGCCGACCGCGCGCGGGAGGACGTGGTGAGCGTGTTCATCCTGCCTCCCACGCGGGATGCGCTGGCGGCGCGGCTGAAGGCGCGGGCGGCCACGACGGGGGAGAGCGCGGCGGACATAGGGGCCCGGATGGCGGAGGCCGGGGCGGAGATGTCCCACGCGCACGAGTACGACTATGTGATCATCAACACGGACGTAAGCGCCGCGATCGCGCAGGCGCAGGCCATCCTGGACGCAGAGCGCGCGCGCCGCCACCGCGTCGTCGGCCTGGCGAACTTCGTCCGTGGGCTGAAGGGCTAGGCCCCCCCCCGCGCCTGCGCGCGCCGCTACCCCGCGCTAACGCCACGGCACGCTGCTTGAAGTGGGCCAAGCCGGCGTGTAGCACGCGAGATTTTTGGTTGGGGGTGGCATATTTAACAGTTTGTTAAGGGCCCTATGAGACAATTATAAAAACAGAAGGAGAATTGTATCTCATGGGCAACGCAATCCGCCTTCCTTTCAACTCAGTAGGTATTCTGATATCAGATGAGCCGATTCCCCTAAAGGACAGGCCCTCTTCTCCCTTGCGGGATTTTGCGATCCGGTTGCCAAACGCACGCGATTATCCGTATTCCTTTGCCAGAGATACAAAGGGGCCAGAGCGGCTGGCACCAGAGGAACTGGGGCAGTTTCTCTCTGGCCAAATTGGAGATATCCGCGGTGCGTCATCTGTGCATGATAAACTCGTAGAAGCGCATAATGCAGCAGACCTGCATTTGCAAAATACGCGCTTTGGTGCACCGGGCCAAGAAATATTGCGCTTCCGAAACATGGTGACACACTTGCGATCAGGGGCCAGGGTGCCGGCGGACTGCAGCGGATATAAGGCTTTCTATGCTGGGTTGCTCTTGCATGGTGGGTTGGATAGGCCGGGAGACGTTATAGGCATAGGCGCATATGCGCGCCTTTCTATAGATAGAGAAGAATACGCGGTAGGCCCTCACGACACCCTGGCCGTGAGAGATGGTAAGCACTGGTGGCTTATAGACCCGAACTTTGACGGGCCTGTCCGGTTTGATCCGGATAGTGGAACAGCGCGCGGCCAAACTTCAGATGGACATAGCGCTGTTTTGGAGATACTTATGCCGTATAGGATTCAAGATGAGTGGGGCCTTTTAGAGTCGGATCGGGCGCGGGAGTATGGTCGCCGAACCTATGAGGGGGGAGGGGCCTCTGCACCCGAGGTGCTGCCTCCTCCTCCCCCCACCATGCCACCCAGGGCGCTGGGGCCGCCGCCCGGCTGATAAAGATCCGGGCGCGCGCCGCTACCCCGCGCTGCGCCGCCCGCCGCCGCGCTCCAGGGCCGCGCCGGTCTCTTGGTCCACGCGCTTCATGGACAGCTTGACCTTCCCCCGGTCGTCTATGCCGGTGAGGAGGACCTTCACCACGTCCCCCTCGCGCACCATGTCCGTGGTCCGCTCCACGCGGTGGTCCGCGAGCTCAGAGATGTGCACCAGGCCGTCCTTGCCGCCCATGAAGTTCACGAACGCGCCGAAGTCCATGGTCTTGACCACGGTCCCGGTGTAGACCTTGCCGACCTCTGGCTCTTCGGTCAGGCCCTGGATGATCCGGATGGCCTTGTCTATGGCCCCCAGGTCCGTGGCGGAGACCTTCACCGTCCCGTCGTCCTCTATGTCTATGCGGGCCCCGGTGTCCTCCACGATGCCGCGGATGACCTTGCCCCCGGTGCCTATGACGTCCCGGATCTTGTCCTTGGGGATGGTCAGGGTGGCGATTTGGGGTGCGTGGTCCTTCACGCCCTCGCGTGCGGTGCCCATGGCCTTGGACATTTCGGCCAGGATGTGCAGCCGCCCCTCGCGGGCCTGCTCCAGGGCCTGGGCCATGATCTCGCGCGTGATGGAGGTGATCTTAATGTCCATCTGGAGCGCGGTCACGCCGCCCTCTGTCCCCGCGACCTTAAAGTCCATGTCGCCCAGGTGGTCCTCGTCGCCCAGGATGTCGGTCAGGACGGCGAAGTCCGCGCCCTCCTTTATAAGGCCCATGGCGATGCCCGCCACGGGGCGCGGGAGGGGCACGCCCGCGTCCATGAGGGCGAGGGAGGCACCGCAGACTGTGGCCATGGAGGAGGAGCCGTTGGACTCCGTGACCTCCGAGACCACGCGGATGGTGTAGGGGAAGTCCTCTGCGGGAGGCATGAGGGGACGGATGGACCGCCAGGCCAGCTTCCCGTGGCCGATCTCGCGGCGGCCGGGGGGGCCCATGCGGCGGCACTCTCCCACGGAGTACGACGGGAAGTTGTAGTGGAGCATGAAGCGCTCCTTGTACTCCCCGTCCAGGGCGTCCACGATCTGCTCGTCCTGCCCGGTGCCCAGGGTGGCAACGACCAGGGCCTGCGTCTCCCCGCGCGTGAACAGGGCGGAGCCGTGGGCGCGCGGCAGGGTGCCGACCTCCGCCACGATGGGGCGGACAGTCTTCGTGTCGCGTCCGTCAATGCGGGCGCTTGTCTTGAGGATTTGCCCACGGACGATGTCGGCCTCCACGTCGTGGAAGGCGGAGCCCACGGCCTTGGCCGTGATGCCCGCGTCCTCGTCCACCAGGGCCTCCTCCGCCTTGGCGCGGGCGGCCTCCAGGGCGGCGCGGCGCGCGGATTTGTCTTGCGTGGCATAGGCCGCGGCGATGTCTTTGCCGAACTGGTCCTCCAGGGCCTTGGCCATGGTGGCCACGGCCTCGGACACGGGGGCGATGTCCCACGGGTCCTTGGCGCACATTTCGGCCAGGTCAATGATACCCTGGATAACCGGCTGGAAGGCCTCCCACCCCGCCATGACGGCGCCGAGCATAATGTCCTCGGACAGCTCCTGCGCCTCCGACTCCACCATGAGGACGCCCTCCTGCGTGCCGGCGACCACAAGGTCCAGGTCGCTTTCGGACTTCAGCAGGGTGATGTCGGGGTTCACGACGTATTCCCCCCCGATGTAGCCCACGCGCGCGGCGGCCACGGGGCCCATGAACGGGAGGCCCGAGAGCGTCAGGGCGGCGGAGCAGCCGATGAGGGCCACGATGTCCGGGTCGTTCTCCAGGTCGTGCGAGAGCACGGTCGCCACGACCTGCACCTCGTTGAAGAACCCCTTGGGGAACAGGGGCCGGATGGGTCGGTCAATCAGGCGGGAGGTCAAAACCTCCTTCTCCGAGGGCCGCCCCTCGCGCTTAAAGAACCCGCCGGGGATCTTGCCCGCGGCGTAGGTCTTTTCCTGATAGTGGACGGTCAGGGGGAGGAAGTCCTGCCCCGCTGCGGCGGATTTGGCCCCCACGACCGTGCACAGGACCGTTGTCTCACCCATCGTGATCATAACGGCCCCGTCGGCTTGGCGGGCGATCTTGTTTGTTTCCATCACGAGCGTGCGGCCCGCGAACTCTACCTCTTTGCGATATACCTTGAACATGCGAATATGTGCTTTCTTTTCCTGTTGCGTACGATAGCGCCCGGGCCACCACGGCACCGGGCGGGCCCTTCATGGCAGGCCTGCGCGCAGAAGTCAAAGCAAAATGCAGCGGTGTCCCCTCCCCCCATCAATCGCGGGAAGAGGGGACGCGCTGTGTCTATCGCTCGCCGTACAGGCGTTTGAAGCCGTCCGTCACCTCGGCGATGAAGGCGGGGTCCTTGTCCTTCCAATAGCGCTTGTCGTGCAGCATGGCGTCCAGGGTCTTCTTCTCCGCCGCGAAGGCCATGGGCTCCACCCCGGCCCCGCGCGCGCCGGGGATGGAGGGCACCCCGGCGGTCATCATGCGGTGGAGGGCCAGGACGCCCTCAAAGGAGCTGGCCAGGTTGTCCAGCACATGCGGGGGCAGGGCGTTCTGCCCAAAGGCCAAGAGCTGCCGCGCCACCTCGGCCCATTTGTCCGCCCCGCCAAAGTGCGCGATGAGGCGCTCCACCTCGCGGTCTGCCTGGACCTCTTGCGCCAAGTGCTGCAGGGCCTCGTTCAGCTTCTCCGCCGCGAGGTTATACACCTCTTGCACCTGCTCTTGGGTGCAGCCGCAGCGGTGGAGGCGGGTGTTGACCTCCGGGTCTATGGTGAGCAGGCCGTGGGGCAGGTCCACCGCGTACTCCTGCGGGCTTTCGGGCTTGCCCAAAAGGCGCTGGAGCCGCTCGCGCTCCTCGTCGTTCTGCGGCGGGCCGGACACCTGAGACAAACGCTTTTCCAGCGCGGCATAAGAGTTCACCAGCGCCTCCCAGCGCGGCTCCCCCGTCACGGGGCAGCGGAACTTTTTGGGCAGGTTCGCGGGGGCCTGTGGTGCCTCGGGCTCCGTCGCGGCTTCGGGCGCAACATTTTGCTCTTCCTCCGTGGCCTGCGGCGCAGCATCGGGCTGCTCTGGCACGTCGGTCCCTTCGGGTTTTTGGGTGTCTTCGGTCATAGTGTCGTCTCCTTTTCGGCTTGGGGTTGAAGGGTGTCTGGCGCGCGCAGCAAGTGCGGCGGCACGCCCAGGGCCTCGGCCAGGTATCGGGCCACGGCCTGGCCATCCACGGCGGCCTCGGCCCCGATAGAGCCGATGCTCTGGAGCCAGGACAGGGTGGACTGCACGCTCGCCTGGCCCTGGGCCCGCGCGAGGGGGGATCGGTGGTCAATGGACACCGCGCGCCCGTCTATGACCAGGTTCGGCACCTCCCCCCGGCGACGCAGGATGGCGTGCGCCCGCAGGATGAGGGGGGTGAGAAACTCCGTTTGGAGCCGCCCATAGGTCGCCCCCAGGAGCAGCGCCATCTCTGCCGCGCGCTCCAAAACCTCCGTGGCGGTCATGCTTTTGTCGCGCACGGGCCCAAGGCGGTCTATCAGCAGCGCGTGCCGGATGCGGGCCTGGAGGCTGCCCAGGACAAGCTGCGAGACGTCAAAGTTCGCAGGCATGGAGAGCGGCTCCAGCCCCGCAGAGCCTGGAGCCTTGGGAATAACCGCGCCGGGGGCGATCTCTATGTTCGCTAGGTTCATCACCCCGTCGTCTTCCGCCTGCCACAGGCCCGTCACGGCGATGGAGGCGTTTTGCAAGATCAGCTCCACCACCTTGTTCGCGGTCTTGATGTCCGGCAGGGCCTTCATCACCGGGGAGCGGCCGTAAATCTCCCCTGGGCTTTTCACCCAGCGGAAGTTTATGACGGGGCTGTCCGCGATGCGGCCAGAGGCCAGGGTGGTGGGGCCAGACCCCTGCCCGTCCATAAGGCACGCCGCGAAGGCATAGGTCAGGCCGCTGGGCAGTATGGCCTCCACCACCTGGAAGCGCGCCTGCGGGTCTCTGGCCCCCTGGGCCGCAACCGCCGCAGGCAGGGCCGCGCCTGGGTAGCGCTGGCGCAGCCCCTCTAACGTCAGGGCAAGGACGCGAAATGTCCCGTCCAGGAAGCCCGTGGGCCCCTCCTCCAGATAAACAGCCGTTAGGGGGTTGGCCGTGAAGCGAAAGGCAGAGGCGTGGCCGGGCTCCGTCTCCTCAAAGGACAGGGACGCCGTGCCGCCCACGACAAGGTCCATGTAGCACTGGTGCGCCTCCATGGTGAAGTTGGAGCCTTGAAAGTGCGCCCACATGACGCGCTCTGCCTTTTGCAGGGCCGGGGTGATGGCCGCTGCCTCGCGCGCGTCCAAGTCCGGGCCGGGCTTCAGGCCAAACCACGGGGTCCAGCCAGGCGTGAGGTGTCCCAGGAGGGACGCAGCCAGCTGCTCCGCGCCGTCCATGGCCGTGGCGTCATAGATGTCGTCCGTGCGCCTTGCGCCGGGGCGTTGGTCGCTATAGACGCCGCCCCGGCGTGGCAGGGCGTGGTCGTACGCCTCGTCCCACAAGGGCTCCCAGTGTGCGCGGCGGCGCTTGGCGGTGTCTAGGCGAGCCAGGACCTCTTGGCAGGTCAGGTGTGCGTGTTCCATGGTGCTATTCTCCCAAAAGCGTTTTCTTGGTCCCCGCCGGGGCGGCCTGCCCCAAGAGGCCCCGGAAAGAGGTCTGGATGGTCCCTGTGCGGCCCCTGTCCCGGCGCAGAAGGTTGTCCCGCCGGGCTTCGGCGGCGGCGGCCTCAGCCTCTTGTTGCGCGGCGGCCTTGGCCTGCGTTGCCTCTAGAGCTGCGGTATCTGGGGCCGGGGTGGCGACATACACAACCTGCGGTGCGGTGTACGTGGGCCGTGAGGGTGCGCTAAGACGTCCCATATCAGTGTCCTTTCCTTCTGTTGACGGTAAGGCGGCGGTAAAGCTGCCAGGGGGTGAAAATCCAGCGGTCGTGGAGGCCCAGCACGCGCTTGACGGCCTCAACGCAAGTGAAAAGACCCAAAGGCGCTGGGCGCGGGGGCGGCTCTGGCAGAGACACAGGCACCACCCGGCACCCCCCCTCGCGCCGCAGCCAGAGGACCAAGTCAAACTCCGGCGGGAGGTCGTCATGGGCCTGGACCAAAGTCTTGTGCGCCAGCGGATCCAGGGTCAGCCACCGTGCGCCGTCATGAAGCAGGGCAAAGCAGTGGCGAAAGCCTGGGCGCAGCAGTCGGAGCCAGCCGATCTCTGTCTTGCCGGTGAAGGCCACAAAAGCCCTGTGCCCTGTACCCCCTCTTGCAGGGTCGGCAGGCGCGCGGGGTGCGGGGGCAGTCCGAGAGGTCATGCGCGGGCCCTTTGCTCTTGGGCGTCGTCACAAAAGTCAGGGGGCACGGCGATGATGCCCCGGCGCAAGAAAATGGGCTCCAGGCGGTCCATCGCCTGTTGCCACAGAGTGGCCGATCGGGCCTCGCGCACGCGGTGACGGTCCGGGGGCAGCATCCGGTCTCCATAGTGCTTGAGCACCAAGAGGTGGTCCCGCAGGAGCATACGGTTGCGCCACAGGCGCTCTAATATCTTCAAGATGTCCAGGGGCTCGCAGGGCCGGGGCACCGCGCCGAGGCCCGCCACAACCCGCGCGCCATCGTTCCGGGCCCCCTGGGCCTGTATGAACCAAAACCACGCCTCCTCCGCGTTGATGAAGGGCACGGCAACAACGTGTGCGGCGGGGGCGTCTGGTGCGGGGCGGCTCATGTGTGTGTTCTCCCTTGTTTTCCTCTTGTTCCGCATTTGTACATGCCCTTTGCGGCCCTGTCAAGGAAAAAAATCCGCTTTGAAGAAAAAATTCTTATGTTGGGCCTTGCCCCTCCCCCCAGCCAGGGGAGGGGCGTATGGTGACCCCATGCGCCTCATACCAGCCTCCATCCGCCCGACACTCTCCGCAGCCGCGCCGTGGGCCCTGGCCCTGGCTGCCGTTCTCGCGGGGGGTGCGACCTATGCCGCGCTCACGCGCTCCCCCCCCTTCGGACAAGACGCAGGGGCGGCTCTTTGGGTCTTGAACCTGGATCTTGTGGTCCTTCTGGCCATTGGGGTCTTGATAGCCCGCCGTGTTTTGCGCGCGCGCCAGAGCGGGCCAGGGCTCCACACCCGCCTCATCTACACCTTTGGCCTCCTAGCCGCTGTGCCGGTGGTCTTGATGACACTGTTCTCCGCTGTGTTCTTCCACTTCGGCGTGCAGGCCTGGCTCTCGGAGCGTGTCCAGTCCGCCATTTCTGAGTCCCGCGCGGTGGCGGAGGCCTATCTGAACGAGCACCGGCGCGTCATCGCCGCCGACACCCTGGCCATGGCCAGAGACCTGGACCGCGCGGGGACGTCCCTGGTGCAAGACCCGGAGGCCCTAGAGGCGTTCACGGGCACACAGGCCCTACTGCGGGGACTGTCAGAGGCCCTGATAGTGGATGAGGACGGGCGGGTCCTGGCCCAGGCGGGCCTGACCCTGTCTCTAGAGGTTGTGCCCCCGGACCCGGCGCTCTTGCGGCAAGCAGACTCGGGGGGGCCTGTCCTCCTGCCCACTGGGGAGGACAGAGTTCGGGCCCTGGTGCGCCTCGGGCCCTACTTCGGCGGGTACCTGCTGGCCGGGCGCGCTGTGGACTCCAAGGTTCTGGAGCACGTTGCCGCGACTCGCGCAGCGGCGAGTGACTACGCCCGGCTCCAGGCAGACTACGCGGGGCTGCGGATCACCATCACTCTCATTTACATCGTTGTTGGACTGCTCCTCCTCATGGCCGCCATGTGGGCTGGGCTGTCCTTCGCGCGCCGCCTGGGCGCACCCATTGGGGCCCTGGCTGCGGCTGCGGACCGCGTGCGCGGGGGGGACCTCACCGCCCGCGTGCCAGAGGACATAAAGTTCGCAGAGCTGGGGGCCCTGGCCGCAGCGTTCAACCGCATGACGCGGCAAATAGAGCGGCAAAGGGAAGAACTCCTCACCGCCAACCGGCAGGCCGAGGCCCGGCGGCGGTTCACGCAGGCCGTTCTGGAGGGCGTGTCCTCGGGCGTTCTGGGCCTGGACCCAGAAGGGCAGGTGACGGCGGCAAACGCCGTGGCCGCACGCCTCTTGAACGTGGCAGAGGCAGACCTCCTGGGCCGCCGGGCCGCAGAGGCCGCGCCAGTCCTTGTGCCCCTGCTGGCCAAGGGCGGCACAGCGCGGGAGGCCGTGAGCTGGGCCGGACGGCACTTCCTGGTCCGCGTGGCAGGGGCAGAGGGCGGGGGCGTTGTTGTCACCTTTGACGACATCACAGACTTAGAAGCAGCACAGCGCAAAGCGGCCTGGGCCGACGTGGCCCGGCGCATCGCGCATGAAATCAAAAACCCCCTGACGCCCATACAGCTCTCTGCAGAGCGCCTGAAGCGCCGCTACGCCGGGCAAATACGCGAGGGGGCGGACGTGTTCGCGGCCTGCGTGAACACCATCGTCCAGCACGTGGGGGACATCCGCCGCATGGTGGACGAGTTCTCGGCCTTCGCACGTATGCCTGCGCCCGTGCTGCGCCCCGCGCAGCTCGCGCCTCTAGTGGAAGAGACGCTGGCCCTCCAGCGCCCCGCCAACCCTGACATAGAGTTCACATTTGAAGAGCATGGCGCGGTCTGCTGCGCCTGTGACGCGCGGCAAATCCGCCAGGCCCTGACCAACCTCCTGCAAAACGCCGTGGAAGCTCTCCACGGCCAGCCGGACCCAAGGCGGGTTCTTGTCCGCTTGGAGGCCCAGGGGGGCCGCGCGGTTCTGTCCGTGAAGGACAGCGGCCCCGGCCTGCCCGCAGACGGGGGGGACCTGACCCAGCCCTACGTCACGCACAAGCCGGGCGGCACGGGCCTGGGCCTGGCCATCGTCCAAAAGATCGCCCAGGACCACGGAGGCGCGCTAGATCTGGGCCGCTCAGAGCGCCTGGGCGGCGCGCGCATGGCCCTTGTCCTGCCTGCTCTCCCGGCGCACGGCGGGGCCGCGCAGAAATAGGCGCACCCAACCCTGGAGCGGCCTGCACGCGATTCCGTTTGATAAGGGGCATCCGGGTGGTACACAAGCCAAACACGCAAAATGGTGGCTGGGCGGTATCGGCGCGGCGGCCCAGCGGCAGCGGAGCGGTATCTGGGCGGTGGCGGGGCGGCAGCACAGCGGTGGCGGGGCGGTAGCAATTTTGGGCTGCTTCTCGCGAGGACAGGGCCGCCTAGGGCTCTGACTATACACTATTTTCGCGGCCTGCGGGGCCTGTGTTATGCTGCGGCGCAGCACGTGGCCAGACCCAGAGCCGCCCGAGCGCCCCTTTTCCAGTGGGGGGGCGTGCAGGGGGTTTTGGGGCCGGCTATATGCCCACCCCGCCCCCGGCATCCGCCGGGATGACACGAGGCGGGTTTTGCGGTAGTGCTGTGCGCCATGGCACACGGCATCACCCTCACCTTCCCCGACGGCGCGGCGCGGGCCTTCCCGGCGGGCAGCACGGGCGCGGACGTGGCGGCCAGCATCTCCCCGGGCCTGGCCAAGGCCGCGCTGGCCATCGCCCTGGACGGAGAGGTGCGCGACCTGTCCCGCCCCATAGAGCGCGGTTGCACCGTGCGCCTCATTACGCGCAAGGACGCCGAAGCGCTGGAGCTCATCCGCCACGACGCGGCACACGTGATGGCCCAGGCAGTGCAGGACCTCTACCCCGGCACGCAGGTCACCATCGGCCCGGCGGTGGAGGACGGGTTTTACTACGACTTTGCCCGCGAAACGCCGTTTTCCACGGATGACTTCGCGGCCATAGAAGCCCGCATGCGGGAGATTGTGGCGGCGGCGGAGCCCTTCGTGCGGGAGGTCTGGGACCGCGACGACGCCATCGCGCACTTTGAAAGCATCGGGGAGCACTACAAGGCCGAGATCATCCGCGACCTGCCCGAGGGGGAGGAGGTAAGCGTCTACCGCCAGGGGGATTGGCTGGACCTGTGCCGGGGCCCGCACCTGCCCACCACGGCGCACGTGGGCACGGCGTTTAAACTGATGAAGGTGGCGGGCGCGTACTGGCGCGGGGACCACCGCAACGCGATGCTCACGCGCATATACGGCACCTCGTGGCGGGATGAGAAGGAGCTTAAATCGCACCTCCACCGCCTGGAGGAGGCCGAGAAGAGGGACCACCGTAAGCTGGGCACCCAGATGGACCTGTTCCACTTCCAGGAGGAGGCCCCGGGCCAGGTCTTTTGGCACCCCAAGGGCTGGACCATCTACACGACCCTCATGGACTATATGCGCCGCAAGATACGGGCGAGCGGGTATGTGGAGATCAACACGCCCCAGATGCTGGACGCCCGGTTCTGGCGCGCCTCAGGCCACTGGGACAAGTACCGGGAGAACATGTTCGTGCTCCCCCCCGAGGGGGAGGACGTGCCGCCCGTGGCCCTCAAGCCCATGAGCTGCCCCGGCGGGGCGCAGGTGTACAAGAGCGCCCTGCGCTCCTACCGCGACTTGCCCCTGCGCATGGCAGAGTTCGGGCATGTGGTGCGGCGTGAGCCCTCGGGCGCGCGGCACGGCCTGATGCGCGTGCAGGCCTTCACCCAAGACGACGCGCACATCTTTTGCACGGACGCCCAGCTGGAGGACGAGGTCGTGGCTATGTGCGACCTGATTGCGCAGGTGTACCGTGACCTGGGCCTGGCCGAGGGTCTGCGCGTGAACTTCTCCACCCGCCCCGAGCAGCGCATCGGCTCCGACGCGGACTGGGACCGGGCCGAAGGGGCACTGCGCAAGGTCTTGGACCGCATCGGCCTGCCCTGGGACCTCAACCCCGGCGACGGCGCGTTCTACGCCCCAAAGCTGGACTTCATCCTGACCGACGCGATAGGGCGGGCGTGGCAGTGCGGCACCGTCCAGGTGGACATGAACATGCCCACGCGCCTGGACCTGGCCTATGTGGGGGAGGACGGGGCCCGGCACCGGCCGCACCTGGTCCACCGGGCGATCATGGGGTCTATGGAGCGGTTCATGGGCGTGCTGCTAGAGCACTATGCGGGCAATCTGCCCCTGTGGCTCGCGCCGGTGCAGGCCGTGGTGGCCACGATCACGTCCGATGCGAACGCCTATGCGGGTGAGGTTTTGGAGGCTTTGCAACAGGTCGGTATCCGGGCCGAGGCGGACACGCGCAACGAGAAGATTAACTATAAGGTGCGCGAGCACTCCCTGGCCAAGGTCCCGGTACTCCTTGTTGTCGGCGGGCGGGAGGCCGAGGGGCGTAGCGTGGCTATCCGCCGCCTGGGCGGCAAGGCGCAGGAGGTCATGCCCCTGAATACAGCCCTACAGACCATGGAAGCGGAATGCGCGCCACCGTTTTAGCCGCCCTTTGTCTTGTTGCGCTCGCGGCCCCTGCCTGGGCGCGCCCAGTGTCCTACCCCGGTGGCGTGACGGCTATCACAACCAACGACGGCCTGGCCAACGCCGCGCTGCTCCACTACACGCCCAACCCGCACTGGGCGCTGGGCTATCGCCTGGAGCATCGGCGCGAGTCCGGAGCGAACCTCCACCTGGGCCAGGTCAACGCGCTGCTCCACCGTTGGAACGCCCAGGGATGGCAGGCCAACTGGTACCTCAAGACCGGCTTTGGTGCAGCGCATCAGGATGGCAACACGGCCCCGGCGGGTTTTGCAGGCATGGCCCTGGACTGGGAGAACAGACGCTGCTTCGCGTCCTATGAGAACCGCGGGCTGTGGGTCGGACAGGACACGGAGCACAGCTTTTCCCAAAAGGTCCGCACCGGCATCGCGCCCTACGTCGCGGAGTACGGGGCACTGCACACCTGGCTGATGCTGGAGGTCACACATGCCCCGGGCAGCGAGCACACCTGGCGTGCCACGCCCATGGTACGCCTGTTCCGGGGCACAGCCATGGTTGAGGCTGGGATGGACACGCGCGGAGACATCCTGCTCAATGCGGCCTGGAGGTTCTAACCCTAATGCGCCTTATCCTTGCCCTGCTTGCCCTGCTCGTGTCTGCGCCCGCCTTGGCGCAGGATGAGGCCATCGTCGTGCACGTCCGGGGCATGGTGTGCGATTTCTGTGCTCAGGCCCTAGAGAAGGTCTTCGCAAAGGAGGCGGCGGTGGAGGGCGTGGCCATCGACCTGTCTGCCGAGACGGTGACCCTGACGCCAGCGCCGGGGGCCGCACCCATAACCGACGCCCGCATTGAGGAGCTTGTCACCTGGGGCGGCTACGACGTGGAGAGCATAGAGCGAGGCACGGCGGGGCCCAGACCCTCCGGCGCGAGCGCTCTCTGGCCGAGTCGCCCATGATGCTGGTCGCCGTCGGACGAGGGGCCGCCGCGCCGTTTTAGCCGCCCGTCTCGGCCACCCACCAGCGGGGATCTGGGTCCCCCAGGCGGCGGACGAAGGCCCAGCGGGCCTCCACGCGGGCTATGCGGGCCGGGTCGCCCGCGACGACGGTGCCGGTAGCGTCCCGCGTGGTGCCGACCTGCTCCGCCACAAACCGCACCACCACCCGTGCCGTGCGGCCCTGAACCCCGGCCTCCACAACCTCGCTCTCCAAAACGGCACGGACCTCGGCCTCTTGCGTCTCGCCTCGCTGGGCGCGCGCGCGGACGGCCTGCGCAAAGGCCTCGGCCACCGGGGGCGCGAGAAGGTCCTGGAGGCCCTCTATATCCCCCTTGGCGAAGTCCTCCGTCACAAGCGCGAAGGTGTCCGCCGCTGCTGTCAAGAAGGCCCGGACAGAAAACCCTCGCTCTTGCGCACCGATGGCCGTGAGGCCCTCCCGGGCGGCGGGGTCCACCGCCATGCCAGGGAGCAAGACCTCCACCTCTTGTGCCTCTTGGTCGCCCAGAGCCCCGGCCTTCTGGGCCTCTAAGGCAGCCTTGCGCTCCTCTGCAGCGACCAGAGGGTGCACGCGCTCCCGCTCCGCCCCGTGGCGGGTGCCCAACAGGCGGTGGAGCCAGGCGGCAAGGGCCACGGCCACGGCGGCCAGGATGACAATGTCTGCACTCATACACCCCAGTATAAGCCCACAGGGCGGGCATGTCCAAGGGTGAAGATAATTCGCCAGGCCGCAAAAACCCGTGGTACAATAGAGGAGGAGTGGTGTGTCTGCATTTTTAGAAAAATTGAAGCGGTGTCCGTGAAGCCTCTACACGTCCCAAGCGCCGGCCGCGTGGCCAGCTATATGATCTTCCTGGGGGTTGTCCCCCGGCTCAAGCGCCTCTTGGGCGGCGGCTTCGCGCACATCGCCTTCCTGGTGGCGCAGGTGTACGGCATCGTGCGCCTCTTGCCCCCGGGGCACCCGTACCTAGACCCCCGCAACATCGGGCGTTTTGGCGTCCGCCACGCCGTGGGCGAGGCCGCCAACCACCTGGTCTTGGACTGGCGGCACGCGGACCAAATTTTGGTCTTTGCGGTCATCCTGGCCGGGATAGTGCTGTTCGTGGCCCAGGTGGCGGCCCTGCTGGCCGGCCTGCTCCTGCCCGCCGCGCAGGCTGTGAACTTTTACACCCCCAACCCCACGGACGACGTGGCCCTGAACCTGCTGGACTACACCCTTGGCGTGAAGGACTTTTTCTGCACCGGGTCTCTGTGCACGTCCACCAACGCGCTGATACCCTTTCCCTTCCACGACGGCTTGCACGCGCTGTTGCGCTTCTACTCCGTGGCCATCTTGCTCATCGCCATCTTCATTTTCCTCTATTTTGTGGTCGTGGTCGTCGTGGAGAGCGCGGTCTCTGGCACCCCGTTTGGAGAGCGCTTCCAGAACTGGTGGGTCGTTTTGCGCCTGCTCGTGGCCCTGGGCCTCCTCATGCCGCTGGGCTCTGGCCTGAACAGCGGGCAGTACATTGTGCTCTACGCGGCCAAGATGGGTTCTGGCTGGGCCACGAACGCGTGGGTAGAGTTCAACGACGTGATGATGAGGAAGGGCGGGCCTAACCCACTCGGGCAGCAGGGCAACCTCGTGGCCATGCCGGGCAACCAAGAGGCCGCGCAGCTTGTCTTAGACATGGCCCTCATCAAGGGCTGCGCCTATGGCTACTGGCAACAGGGGGGGTACAGCGGCTCCGGCCCGCCGAAGGGGAAGGTTAAACCCTATCTGACCAAGCTGGGCCACACGATGGAGATCGCCAGGGCGTCGGATTTTGACGCCGCTGCGGCGCAATACAAAAAGGCTGTGGAGTTCTCTGACTACAACGACATCCTGATCGTCTTTGGATACCAAGAGGATGGCTGGCCCGCATGGCAAGAGATGAAGCCCGTGTGCGGTATCTTGCGCGTGCCGGTGAGCGACCTGGCGGACTTTGACAAAGACCCCCAGGCGGCGGGCGGGGGCGCGTACATGCGCGTCAAATACTGGCAGATTGTGAACGCCATGTGGTTTGACGACACCAATCTGTACAATCTTGTCGGCCGGGCTATGGAGATGAACAGCAGGATAGGTGATAACAAGGCCTGCTCCCTGGGCGGGGGGGCGTACATGCCGGGCCACCCAGAGTGCCTGTCCACGCTGCCCTCTGGCGCGTTTAAGCAAGACCTTATCAACGCGTACCAGGCGGAGTTCAACGCAGCGCAGATCGCGGCGTGGAAAACGTACAACGACCGAAGCGTGGGAGACGCGATGCGGGTGAAGGTCATGGCCAGGGGCTGGGCCTACTCCGGCGCGTGGTACAACGAGGTTGCGACACACAACGCCCTCTTCCAGGATGGCCTGGGGGACGTACCCTCCTTGCGCGACCCGCCGCTGGCCATGAAGCAGGTGGCCGCAGAGCGCTCCAAGCGCGAGCCGCGCAGCCCCCCGAAGGACAAATACAACCCAACACTCTCCAGCGGGGGCGATGTCTCCATCAGGGAGAGCGCTAAGGGGCTTGAGGTCGCGCGCGGCCTGTCAGCTCTCTATGTCTATTTCCAGGGTGACCAGATGGACCAGGCCCGGGGGGAAGACGCCTACTCCGGGAATGTCTTTACGACGATCATGAATTGGCTCTTCGGCCTGGACGGCCTTCTGGCCATAAACGGGGACAACGCGGACATACACCCACTGGCCCAGCTTGTGGCGGTGGGGCGGGGCCTAGTGAACAGCACGGTGCGGAACATCATGATCTCCACCGTCACCACAACCTTCGGCCCGCTCCTGCCCCCGCCCCTGTCCATCGTGCCGGACATCTTTGATGACATCTTGTGGTCCACGGCCTTCGTCGGCCTGACGGCGGGGGTGACGCTGTTTTATGTGCTGCCCTTCTTGCCCTTCTTGTTTGTGTTCTTTGCCGCTGGCTCCTGGATCAAGGGTATTTTTGAGGCCATGGTGGCGGTGCCCCTATGGGCCCTCGCGCACCTGCGCATAGACGGGGAGGGCCTGCCCGGGGAGGCTGCCGCCAACGGCTATTTCCTCGTTTTTGAAATCTTCATCCGCCCCATCCTCACCGTCGCGGGCCTCGTGGCAGCCATCATCATCCTCTCCGCCCAGGTGCGGGTGCTCCATTTCATATGGGCCTGGGTTGTGGCCAACGTAAGCGGGTTTGACGAGTCCGCGACCAGTTTCGACATGGGCTTCTTCACCCTGCCACGGGGAGAGGCGGACCAACTGGCCTTCACCATTGTCTATGTCGTCGTCGTGTATATGCTGGCCAACGCCTCATTCAAACTGATAGACACCATACCAGACAACGTCCTGCGCTGGCTGGGCACGGAGGCGAAGTCTTTCAGCGACACGGACAAAAACCCCTCAGAGACCCTTGTCAGCTACGCCTCTGTGGGCGGGATGACCCTGGGGCAGCAAATCGTGGGCGGCGCGAGGGGCGGCCTAGAGCAAGTGGGGGGTACCTTGGGCAGGGCTCTTTGGGCACGGAAAGGGACACCGTAGAGCATGAGTATGTTGGGCACCATCGGCGCAAGAGCGCGGGACGCGGGGGTGACGCCCGGCAGCGCCGCGCGCTATCTGTTTGCACCGCAGCTTGGCCCGCGCTTTGCGCACCTCTTCGCCCGGGGCTTTGCATACATCCCATACTACATCGCCCTGCTGTACCAAGCCGTGGGCCTCCTGCCCGCCGGGCACCCATACACCCTGGGGGCCAACATAGGCCGCTTCGGTGTCCGCCACGCCGTGGCCGAGGCCGCCAACCGCCTGGTCTTAGACTGGCGACGTGCGGACCAAATCATACTCTTTCTCGCCTCTCTGGCGGGCATAGCCCTGGCTGCGGCGCAGATCGTCCTTCTGCCCTTGACCTTCGCCATAGCCGCCTCCCCCGCAGCGGCCTGGGGCTTTGCGGATCTTGTGACGCCTAACCCGGAGCAAGACCTGGCCTTCATCCTCTTGGACATGGTCTTTGGCGTGCCAGACATCTTCAACTCCTGCATCTCCACAGGTGTGCCGTGTGAAGACCAGACGGGGCGGTTTGTGCTCACGGGCTTCGGCGGCTTCCCGCACCCCATACACCACGCCCTGCACGCCCTTTTGTCCACGTACTCCTGGGGCCTTGTGGTCATAGCCATTTTCATCTTGTGCTACTTTGTGACGGCCGTGGCCGTAGAGACCGCCCAAACGGGCACGCCCATGGGCAAGCGGTTCAACCAGTCCTGGGGAGTCTTGCGCATGCTCCTGGCCATAGGCCTCCTCATCCCCACGGGCTTTGGGCTGAACACGGCGCAGTACATCGTGCTTCATGCGGCCAAGTTCGGCTCTGGCCTGGCCACAAACGGCTGGGTCCTCTTCCTGGACGAAATTACGGGCAGCGCCCTGGGCCAGCGGCAGTCCCTCATCGGCACGCCCAACATCCCAGAGCTGGACGACTTGCTGCAGTTCTACCACACCGCCGCAACGTGCACAGAAGCCTACACCGTGGCGGGACAAGAGGTGAAGCCCTACCTCGTGCGCAACACGCTGGTCTCGCCGCACAACAAAGAGATGGCCAAAACCAGCTATAAGCAGATGGTGGACTTCGCCCAGGGCGGGGACAGGGTGTTCGTCCGCTTCGGCACACCGGACAAGAAAAAGAACGTATTCTGGAAGGGCTACGTGCGGCCCACCTGCGGGGAGATCGCCTTTACCCTCACGGACGCGCGCGTGCCCGGCTCGTCTAACCCACCTGATGAGGGCCCCAGAGCCATGCAAGAGGTTTACTGGGCCATGCTCCAAGACCTTTGGGCTGCGCAGTCTGAGGCACCTAACTACCCATACAGGGGGGCGCAGAAATATATGCGCTCGCACCCGGAGCACAACACAGAAGTCCAGACGCTCACGCAGGCGCGCAAGGCGGAGCTTTTGCGGCGCTACCAGCAAAGCGCCCGCGAGGGCCTGGCCCAGTCCGTGGCCGCGCAGATGGCCGCCCACAACACGCAGGACTTTCAGATATTTAAAAACAAGGGCTGGGCCTTTGCCGGAACGCTCTATGACTACATCGCCAAGATGGGGGGGCCTGTGGCAACGGCGACCTTCAACCTCCCCGTTCCCTCGCACTACCCCGCTCTGATGGAAAAAATCTGCACAGAACGTCAGGCCCTGGACGCGCGGGGGCCCAGCACCCTGGAGTGCTTCAACCCCGACGCCTCTGAAGAAAACGGGTTCCAAAAGGCCTCCCTTGCCAACCCACTGGAGGAGGAGCAGGCCCTTGCCATGTACTACGCCGCCAGAAACTGGGGGGACAGGGGCGCGGCCTCGCGCCGCTACGCCTCGGACGGGGTGGCGGAGTTTTTCTTTATGCTCTTTGGCGCAGACGGGCTGTTTGACATGCGGGAAAACCAAAATGTCCACCCCCTCGCGCAACTGACCATGGTGGGGCGCAGCCTGGTGGAGGCCGCCTTGCGCAACATCGGCTGGGCCCTGGGCGCGGGGGGCGCGGTGGGGGGCATCCTCAACGCCTTCGGCCTGAGCGGCCTGAGCGGCGGCATCGGTGCCATCGCCGGCTTCCTCCTGACCATCGCCACCGTCGCGCTGACCGTGGGCTTTTTGCTGTACTACATTATGCCCTTCTTGCCCTTCATCTATTTCTTCTTCGGCGTGGGCGGCTGGATAAAGGCCATCTTTGAGGCCATGGTGGGCACACCCCTGTGGGCCCTGGCGCACCTGCGCATAGACGGGGAGGGCCTGACAGGCGACGCCGCCAAAAACGGCTACTTCCTGATCCTGGAGATTTTCCTGCGCCCCATACTGCTCGTCTTCGGCCTTTTAGCCGGGATGTCCATCTTTGCCGCCATGGTGATGGGCCTTAACGCCGGGTGGGACCTGGTGGTGGCCAACCTCTCGGGCTTCTCCGGCACAGACCAACTGGGCGACCCGGGCTTCACCGACGTCCGTTTTTACCGCAGCTATGTGGACCAGTTCTTCTTCACCCTCGTCTATGCGATCACAGTGTACATGGTCGGCATGGCCTCTTTTAAACTGATAGACATGATCCCGAATGAGATCCTGCGCTGGATTGGGGTGTCCATCAAACCGTTCAGCGACGCGGAGGAGCAGGCGGCAGAGAAAATGATGCAGTCCGCGCAGATGGGCGGGCAGCAGGCGATTGGCCAGGTGATCGGGGGCCAGGGGCTGCAGGGCGTCGTGGGCAAGCTAAGCGGAGGCGGCAAGCCGTAGGGGAGCAAAATGGCACAACGCAAAAGCAGGACTGGCGCGGTTCTCCGCTATGCCCTCCTGCCGGGCATTGTCCCCCGGCTTGCGGACATCTTCGCCCACACCTTCCTCCTGGCCGGGTGGTATATGGGCCAGGTCCTGGCCTCCGTGGCCCTCCTACCCCCCACGCACCCAGCACTGCGGCCCGAGAACTTTGGCCGCTTTGGCGTGTTCTCCCTCCTGGCCGCAGCTGCCGACAACCTCACCCTCTCGTGGCGCAACGCGGACAAAATCCTGGTGTTCCTAGCCCTCCTGGCCGGCCTGGCCCTGTTCGCGCTCCAGTTGGTCCTGTTCCTCTTGGCCATCGTTTCCTCTCCCGCCCTAGCCGCCATCACCCCCTTCGCGGACTTATTCACCATAGACGACCCCGCGCAAAAGATAGACCGCATCCTGCTGGACCGAGTTTTCGGTATACCAGGGGTGTTTGACTCCTGCGCCTCAACCAGCGCGCCCTGCCTGGACTTCTATGGCCGGGGAAACAACGCGGCGGAGCCTGCCTTCCCCTACCCCATGCACGCGGCCCTCCACGCCATGTTCAACTTTTACAACGGGGGCCTTCTCATGGTAGCGCTCATCGTGATGCTCTACTTCGCCGTGGCGGTGACAGTGGAGTCCGCCGTCACCGGAACCCCCTTTGGGGAGCGCTTTACCCACGCTTGGGCCCCCTTTCGCGTGTGCATGGCCGCCGCCCTCCTCATCCCCCTGTCCTCGGGCCTCAGCCTGGGGCAGATGGGCGTCTTGTACATCGCCAAGGGCGGTGGGGCCCTGGCCACCAACGTGTGGGAGGAGTTCACCAGCACCCTGTCTGGCAGCTACATGGGCAGTGCCGAGCGCATGGTCGCCATGGCCCCCGTGCCAGAGATCGGCTACCTCGCGCAGTTTATGTTCACGGTCAAGTTCTGCCAGATTGCGGAGAACTCCATCAACGGCGGCGGGAGCGGCGCGCGCAGCGACCCCAGGCGGGCCCACGTAGACGCCTATATCGTTCGCAGCCTGGGGGACTCACTGTTGGCCGGGGACGGAAAGGGGACCTTCCTGCCCCTGGCGGGCACGCCGTACACAGAGGCGCTGGCGTTCTCTCGCAACCGGGCCATCACCATCCGCTTTGGGGAGCGCAGCGCCGAGAAGTACCCAGGGCAAGCCGGCGCGGTGGAGGCGACCTGCGGGGAGGTGGTGGTGGATCCAGAGGGGCCCCCGGAGGTGGGCTCCCAAGCGCTCTATGAGACGTATTACAGAATTATTACCGACATGTGGCTTAATGCGGACTTCAAGGCTGGGGCAGCCTGCCTGGCCAGCCGCACCTTGGGCGATCCGCCCGACACGACGTGCACCCCGGTGCCCGACGGGGCCTGGGCCCAAGAGCAAGTTGCGGAGTATGAGGCCATCTTGCGCATGTGGGCCGAGGACGCGCGTCAGGCCCAGGAGAGCGCGATAGGCGAGGCGGCCATCCCGCCAGAGCTTGTGCGGGCCGGATGGGCGGGGGCGGCCCTTATCTTTGATCGCATAGCCTCTTTGAACGGCGCGATGACCAGCGCCCTGCTGCACATCCCGTCCCCCACGCGCATGCCCATCCTCATGGAGGACATCAAGGCCCTGCGCGCCGAAAAGCTCAAGATGGCGACGGGCAGCCTGCCCGGCCAGCCCTTTGACCCTAGAGACCTTGTGCACCTCAACCCGCCCGCGCACCCGAGGCACTACCCCTTCCCTGGGTGGTACAAAATGGGCCGCGCGATGAACCTGGCCTACACCACCTTTGACGTCTCCGGCGCGGCGCACACGGCGCACAAGTACGACACGGGCAACGCCTTCTTGAACACGCTCAACTTCCTCCTGGGCACAAGCGGGATCTTTGACATCCGGGCGAACAAGAGCGCGCACCCCATGGCGCAGCTCACCGCCCTTGGCCGGAGCATTGTGGAGCGCAGCACGCGCAACTTCCTCATCTTCGTGGGGGCCTTTGTGGGGGAGAAGGCCCTGGGCGTCCTGGGCCTGGGAGACCTGGCAAAGGCCGCCGCAGACTTCTTCTTCACCTTCGCCCTTATCGGGATCGTGATCGGCTTTATCCTGGCCTATGTGCTGCCCTTCATGCCCCTCATATACTTCTTCGTGGCGATGGCGCGGTGGATGAACGGACTATTTGAGGCCATGCTGGCCGTGCCCCTGTGGGCCATTGCCCACCTGCGCGTGGACGGGCCAGGCCTGCCGGGCAAAGACGCCGCGGCAGGCTATATCTTGCTTCTGGAGCTGTTCCTGCGCCCCACCCTCATCCTCGTGGGCCTTCTGGGAGCGGTGCTCATCTTCTCTGGCACCATCATGGTGTTCCACGACATCTATGACCTCATCATCGTGAACATGGCCGGGCACGACCCCGTCACGCACCCGGTCAAGTGGACAGACGCTGAATTTTACCGCGGGCCCGTGGATGAGTTCTTCTATACGGGCATGTACGTCGTTGTCGTCTACATGGCAGCCACGTCGTGCTTCAAAATGGTGGACGAAGTGCCGAGCCAGATCATGCGCTGGGTCAGCCTCACCACGCCGACCTTCGGCGAGAGCAATGACGACCCCGTGGAGCAGATCCAAAGCCGGATCTACAGCGGCACCATGCTGGCCACCAGCCAGATCCAGGGGGGCACCGGGCGCCTGGGTGCCATCGCGGCGCAGCTAAGCTAAGCGGCGCTGCGCCTATAACAAACCGCCCTGTCGCCATGAGCCGGAGTGGGGCAACGCGGGCTGCGCAATGTCAATGGAGACGTGGTAGGGCACGGCAAAGCGCTTTTCCTCCAGGACCTCCCGCGTGGTCATGATTTGCAGGCGAGGGTAGGCTACGCCCTCGGCCTCCAGGCACCCGGCGGTGGCGGCATATTCCTGAAAATTCTTCATTTGCCGCTCGGGGAGGTCGTCCCGCACGATGAGGCCCCCCATCTCCGCCCCGCGCGCGTGCATGGCCCCGTGGAGGTCGCGCAGGTCGCCGATGCCCACGGACGCCCCGCCCTTGACCTGGATCAGCATGGTGGACAGGGCCGCGCCCGGCGCACCGAAGTAGATGCACCCGTCCACGCCGCCGTCCCCGCTCTTTTTTGCACTCACAAAGCCCTCCACGCTTTCAATGGCCCATCTCGCGAACTGGTGCGCGTCGCGCTCCCACAAATCCTTTGCGCCCTCCAGCGTGCGGGGGATGCCCTGGATGGTGAAGTCCTTGCCCTCCACCAAGCCATAGGTGTCCGTCAGGCGGGTTCGCGCCACGCGCCGCACGGCGTGGAAGGCGATGTCTATGCCCACCCAGCGCCTTTTAAGCTCATGCGCCGCAGCAATGGTGGTGGCGCAGCCGCAGAACGGGTCCAGGACGACGTCGCCCTCGTTGGACGAGGCCTCTATGATTCTCTTCAGCAGCGCCACCGGCTTCTGCGTGGGATAGCCTAGGCGTTCCTTTGATTGGGAGTTCAAAAAGGGTATGCGCCAGACGTCGGACAAAGCGACTTTTGTCTGCCCCTCCCGGTACACAATGCGGTCATATCGCTCAGAGTCTATTTTGTCCTTGGCCTTGGCGCGGTCATAGACGATGAGTTGTCGGATTCCGCCCTGGACAACGTTTGTATCCCATCCTCGTACATACTTTGTTTTTTGTGATGCATCCGGGTTGTGAAGTTTGCTAAAGGTGTGCCGCCCCTTTATCTTCGCGTAGGCAAAAATAGTATCGTGGTTGCGTTGAAAGTGCGTCGCTGCATTTGTCCATTTATCATACGACCATATAACCTCATTCAGGAGGTTCTTATACCCGAATATAATATCCAGCGTCACCTTTATATAGTGCCCCGCCGTCGGATCGCAGTGGTAGTAAAGGCTCCCCGTGGGCTTCAGGAGCCGCCGCATACGGATGAGGCGCGCGGTCATGTAGGTCAGGTACGCCAGCAACGACGGCTGCGTGTGCGCCAGGCCCACAACCCAGGCCTTCCACATCTCCGCCGCGTGCTCGTCCACCCCCGCCTGGCGCAGCATAACGGGCAAGCGGTGCGCCAGGGCCATGCACTCGGGCTTCATCTCCCACGAGTCGCAAAACGCCTCCACCTGCTCAGGCAGGGGGCGGCCCGTGTTGTCCTTGTAAATCGCGTTGTAGGAGCGGTCGGAGTTGAACGGCGGGTCCAGGTAGATAAGGTCCACAGACTCATCGTCCATAGACTCCATAATCTCGTCACAGTCGCCGTAGTGCAGAATGTTCATCCGAATCGGAAGACTACACGCTCTCCACCACGGTGCACAGCCCGTCGCCGGACACGACGTGGGCAAAGTTGCCGGGCTTGCGGACGTTGAACACCACGATGGGGATGGCGTTCTCCCGGGCCAGCGATATGGCCGTGGCGTCCATCACGCGCAGATCGCGGGTCAAGACCTCCATATGCGAGATGCGCGGGATGTGCTCGGCCCCGGGGTTCTCATGCGGGTCAGAGCAGTAGACCCCGTCCACCTTTGTGCCCTTGAAAATGGCGTCGCAGGCCATCTCGCTCGCGCGCAGGGCCGCGCAGGTGTCAGAGGTGAAATAGGGGTTGCCCGTGCCGGCGGCAAAGATGACCACGCGGCCCTTTTCCATGTGGCGCATGGCGCGGCGGCGGATGTACGGCTCGCAGATGGAGTCCATGCGCACGGCGCTCTGCACCCGCGTGGGGACACCGGCGGCTTCAAGCGCGTTCTGCAGGGCCAGGGCGTTGATAACAATCCCCAGCATGCCCATATAGTCGGCGGTTGTGCGATCCATGCCCGCCGCCGCGCCGGCCACGCCGCGGAAAATGTTCCCCGCGCCCAGGACGACGCACAGCTCCACGCCCATGTCCGCCACGGCCTTCACCTCGCCCGCAACGCGGGCGACGGTCTCTGGGTCCAGGCCATACTCCCGCGGCCCCATCAACACCTCCCCGGAGACCTTCAGCAGGACACGCCGATAGGGGCTGCTATTGGGCTGCGGGCTCATGGCGAAGGCTTATAGGGCATGGGCACTATTTGCGCACGACTTTAGAGACTGTTTTTTCCGGAACCGCCACGGCTTCATAGACCACTTCGGTTTCCACAACGACCGGGGCGGCCTTTTCGGCGCACGCGGTCCGTTCCAAACCGCAGGGGACCTGCCATTCGGGGTTGTGGCCGTCCAGGGTGCACGCACCAAGGCCCAGGGCCGAGACAGCGACGAGAGTGAGAGCGAGTTTTTGCATGGTATTCTTCCCTTTCAGTGGGTGTTTCTGGTGACTACAGAGGGCGCGGACGCGCCCTTCGCCACCCTGTATAGCGCAATGTTGGGCTCTGGGAAATAGGGTTTTGCTCCGCGTGCACACTTTTGTCGCGCGGGCGCCACAGGCCCGGCCTTTCCCCGCCCCCCGCTGTGGGCCTATAGTCCCCCCATGACACCGCCCCGCTTTCGCTTCGCTCCCTCGCCCACAGGCCATCTGCATGTGGGCAACGCCCGCACCGCGATCGTCACCTGGCTGGCAGCGCGGGCGTCTGGGGGCACGTTCCTCTTGCGCATAGACGACACGGACGCAGAGCGCTCTCAGGCCACGTATGAGGCCGCGATTGAGGAGGATATGCGCTGGCTGGGCCTGGACTGGGACGAGAAGGCCAACCAAAAGGCCCGCACGGAGCGATATGAGGCGGAGATAGGGCGCCTGAAGCAGGCCGGGCGGCTGTATGCGTGCTATGAGACGGCGGAGGAGCTGTCGCTCAAACGGCGGGCCACGCTCACCGCAGGGCGTCCCCCGATTTACGACCGCGCGGCGCTCGCGCTGACCGATGCGGAAAAACGCGCGCTTGAGGCGCAGGGCCGCCGGCCGCACTGGCGCTTTCACCTCGAGCCTGGGGAGATCGCCTGGAACGACGCCATCCGCGGGCCCGTGCGGTTCCTGGCCAAGGACCTGTCTGACCCTGTGCTGATCCGCGAGGATGGCTCCCCGCTCTATCACCTGTGCAGCGTGGTAGACGACATAGACTTTGGCATCACCTGCATCGTCCGGGGGGAGGACCACGTGGCCAACACCGCCGGCCACGTGCAAATGTTCCGCGCACTGGGGGCCGAGCCGCCAGGCTTTGCACACCTGCCCCTGGTGACGGCTGCGGGCGGCGACAAGCTGTCCAAGCGCGCGGGCTCTCTGTCCGTGCGGGAGCTGCGGGAGGCAGAGGGCCTGGAGCCCGCAGCGGTGGTGAGCCTGCTGGCCCGCCTGGGGACGTCAGAGCCCATAGAGGCGTTCGCGGGTATGGGGCCCCTGATACAGAGCTTTGCCTTTGCTAAGTTCTCCCGCAACGCGCCGAAATTTGATGCGGGCGAGCTTGCGCGCCTGAACGCGCGGCTGCTGCGCGACGCGCCTGCGCCTGCAGGGGTGGACGTGGCCCTGTGGGACGCTGTGCGGGGGAACATAGAGAGAGCGCGGGAAGCCGTAGACTGGGCCGCAGTGGTGTACGGAGACATAGAGCCCGTTGTGGAGGAGCCAGAGTTCGTGCGGGAGGCCGCGGTGCTCTTGCCGCAGGGCCCGTGGGACGGCGGAACCTGGGCGCAGTGGGCAGACGCCGTGAAGCAGGCCACGGGCAGGAAGGGCAAGGCGCTGTTCCTGCCGCTGCGCCTGGCGCTCACGGGCCGGACCAACGGACCGGAGATGGCCGCGCTGCTCCCCCTCATCGGGCCAGAGCGGGCGCGGGCGCGCCTGGGGCTATAGGTCCTCCTCCAGGATGGAGATGGTCAGGTCGTAGGAGGTCTCCCCCTCCTCCGTGTTTTTGTACACCACGCCGATGAACTCCCCCGCGACCAAGACCTCCGCGCTGTCCGGTGCGCTGGGGCCGCGAAGCTTCAGCGCCACCCGTCCCGCACCGAACAGCGTTTCCATATACCGCTGGAGGGCCGGAACCTCCTCTGCCGCAAGGGTGGCCATAAATCTACAGTGCTCCTACGATGTTCACGACCACGTGTTGGACCCGTAGCCTATCTTCCCGTAGCGCTCACGGGAGAACAAGTACAGTACCACGACCGGGCCGCCGGCCGTCCTAACCGGCAGGTAAAGCTCATACCGCCCGCCGTCGGAAAAAAACCGGGGGGTCATGTCCTGCCCCCCAAAGGCCTGCTCCAGGTAGGCCCGCTCCCGCGAGGACGTGGAATAGATAAAGTCAACCTTGCGCACAGGCGCACAGTCCTCCTTGCGACAGCCGTCTTTGGCATCCATGTGCAGATACACGGGTTTTCCCTCAACCTGATCGCGCACAATCACCTGAACAGACCGAAAATTCTGGTCAACACTTTGCAGAAACTTTATCCGGTCAGAGGCCGCATTGATGGCGTCCCAGGCAAAGGTCGGCTGCCCGAATGTGTCTATGGCCTCCTTGTGCGCAGACACCAGGGATTGCCCGGCCTGGGTGATGAGGCGCTCGCGCTGATGCTGGGTGGACCAGTGCCCGGCGTACAGCCCGCCTAGGAGGGCCGGAAAGAGGGCCACAAGGACCAGGAGCGTTATCAAGCCGGGCCCGCGCGGGGCCGCCGGGGCGGGGCCGCCGGGGCGGGCGGCCAGGGCGTCCGCGATGCGGGTCAGGTTGAACGAGACGCCGACCGCAAGGGCGGCGGCCATGACCGTGAACAGGCCCGGTATGGCGGCGAACAGGACGTCTGAGGTGTGCTCCTTAAAGACCCTGAGTTCCAGGGCCTCGATCATCAGCGCCACAAACACGACGTACACAACGGCGAGCCCCACAAACAGGGCCACGCGGTTGGTCCAGCGGACGATGGTCTCCATGGTTTTGTCCTTTCTTTAAGCTGCCCCCGCGAGGCGTTGCTGCTGGGCCTGGAGGGGGACGCGGCGGCCCGCCCCGGCGGCGTTCAAGTGGTCGTGGACGTGGCGCATGACCTCCTCGCCGCAGTTGTGGAAAAAGTGGTTCGCCTGGGAGATAACGCGATAGTCCACCTCAATCCCCTTTTGCGCGTGGATGAAGCGGGCCAGCTCCGCCACGGCGGGCTCATGCACAATGGTGTCCTGCCCGCCCTGGAGGATGAGGCCGGGCGTGGGGCACGGGGCCAAGAAGGTGAAGTCATGCAGGTTCGCCGGGGGGGCGACGGAAACAAACCCCGCGACCTCGGGCCGCCGCATGAGGAGCTGCATCCCCACAAGGGCCCCGAAGGAGTACCCCGCGACCCAGGTGCAGGGCGCGGCGCGGTTGATGTCCTGCATCCAGTCCAGGGCAGAGGCCGCGTCCGCGATCTCCCCCTCCTCGCCGCAGAACTCCCCCTCTGAACGGCCCACGCCGCGGAAGTTAAACCGCAGGACAGAAAACCCACGGACCATAAAGGCTTGGTAGAGAAGGCGCGTCATGGCGTTGTTCATGTCTCCCCCGTGCTTTGGCGCGGGGTGGAGCACGATGGCCAGGGGCGCGCCCGCAACCTTTGCATGAGAGTAGCGGCCCTCAAGCCGTCCGGCGGGGCCGGCAAAAATAACGTCGGGCAATTTTATGCACCTCCTGCACAATATGCTAAAAAACAGGCGCGCATGGCGCGCCGCCTGGGGGCAGACTACACCCCCTGGACTTCAAAAGTCCAGAAATTTGGTGCGCCGCCCACAAGGCCCTTTGTGGATAGGACTCCCTAGGGCCGACGGCGCGCGCCGGGGGCCCGGCGGGTCTGCTGCTGCACCTCTACAATGAGGTGCTGGAACTCTGGCCGCTCGGGGCGGTAGCGGACGGCCATGAGGGCCTCCATGGTCCCGATCTCCCGGTTTAGGTCCGTCAGCCGACGCCGGGCCGCCGCCACGATCTTGGCCTCCCCCCCGACGCGGGGAAACTCCCCCCGGTCCATCTGCCCCAGGAGGCGCCCCGCCGTGAAGGCCAGCTGTATGCCCTCCAGGAAGGCCGCGCAGCCGACGAGGCACTCAGACATGGTGATTCGCGGCGGCCCGCCGGGGCGCGGGGTTGTGGTGAAGTTAAAGGTCGTGGAGCGGCCCGACCCCCGGAGAATAAGCGAGCAGCGCCCTTGCTCCGGCGCGAGGGCGGCCACCAGGCCTATGTTAGAGTCATACTCAATCTGCGCAGACTTGCCGGCCTGCTCAAAGGCGTCTTGCACCAAGAAAATAGCCTGTTCGTACCCCGTGGACGCTTCTGCGCGGGCCTGTTGCCCCTCCACGGCTGAGATAAGGGGGTTGACCGGGTCAGAGGAAAAGATCGCTGCGCCGTCATGGTAAATGGTGCACCACCGCTCCGGGTTGTGTGCCACATCGTAGGGCCCGCAGGAGTCCTGCCACATCCGGGCCCACTGGTGGTCGTGCAGACGGTGGGCGAGGAAGCCCCTGGCCTGGAACTCCCGCAGAATCGCCGCCGTCATGCGCGCGGTGAGGTGCATGGTGTGGGCCCGGACGACAAAGGTCTCTGAGAAGTCCCCCGTGGTCAGGGTCATCTCCAGCCGGTTGCTCAGCGCGCGGGCCAGGATCTGGGCAGCGCCCTCGCCCGGCGGGCCGTCCGCAGCACGGACGATGATCTTCTCACGCAAGAGGCTCAAGTGCATGGCGGCCATAGCGTAGCGGGGTGCTCCTTCCAGGCTTGCGTCGCGGGCCCCGGCTCCTTTAAGTAGGGTTCCCAGCACGGCGCGCCCTTTTCACGGTTTTGAGTGTAAGCAAAAGAAAGGCCATTGGCACCATGGATATCACAAAAATCTCCCCCGGAACAGATTTCCCACAAGAAGTGCATGTTGTTGTTGAAAACCCTGCGGGCGCGCCCCCGGTGAAATATGAGATGGACAAGGCCTCCGGGGCCCTGTTCGTGGACCGGTTTCAGCACACCTCCATGATGTACCCCGGGCACTATGGCTTTGTGCCCGGCACCCTGTCCGGAGACGGGGACCCAACGGATGTCCTGGTGTTCACGCACCTGCCGATCCTCCCCGGCGCGGTCCTCCCGTCCCGGCCCGTGGGAGTCCTTATGATGGAGGACGACGGGGGCATGGACGAGAAGATCATCGCCGTGCCGGGAGCAAAGATGTTCCCGGCGTATGAGGGCCTGAACGAGACGACGGACCTGCCGCAGATATTCCTGCAGCAGGTGGAGCACTTCTTCTTACACTACAAAGACCTAGAGCCCGGCAAGTGGTCCAAGGTCATCCGCTGGGACGGGGCAGAGGCGGCCCGGGGCCTTCTGAAAGAGGCGCTGGAGCGGGCCCGGAAGGCCTAGTCCGCCAGGCGGTCCAAAAGGGCCTCCAGCTGCGCAAGCTCAGAAAAACGCAGCACCATAAGCCCGGCCCCAGTGGAGGGGGTGATTCTCACCCGCGCCGCCATGCCGGTGCGGTGCCCCAGAAGCTCCTCCAGGGCCTCCACCCCCGTGGCCTCCCGCGCGCGCGCGGGCAGGGGTGGCACCGGAACGCGCGCCCGCATGGCGCGGGCCGCCATGCGCTCGGTCTCCCGCACGGACAGACCCCCCTTGACCACCTGCTCCGCGAGGCCCGCCGGGTCCGGCGCGGCCAGGAGAGCACGCGCATGGGAGGTCGAGATGGCGCCCTTTGCCAGCAGGCCTTGCACCCCCTCGGGCAGGGTCAGAAGGCGCAGCATGTTGGCCACGTGCGGACGGCTCCGGCCCAGGACCTTCGCCAGGGTCGCCGCCGTGTGCCCAAACTGGTCTATCAGGCGGGTGTAGCCGCGCGCCTCCTCAATCGGGTCCAGGTCTGCCCTTTGCAGGTTCTCTATCAGGCCGATCTCCAGTGCCTGGGCGTCCGCTATCTCCCGGATGAGGACGGGGACCTCGTGGAGGTGGGCCTTCTGGGCCGCGCGCCAGCGCCGCTCCCCGGCCACAATCTCGTACACCCCGTCCCCCGCAGGCCGGACGAGGAGGGGCTGCAGCACCCCGTGCTCCGCGATGGAGGCCGCCAGGGCCTCCAGGCCCACCTCGTCAAAGCTCTGCCGGGGCTGCAGCGCACCGGGCTTCAGGGCCGCCACGGGCAGGACCTGCGTCGTGCGGGCGTCGTTCGCAGCCTCCTCGGGGCCCAAAAGGGCGTCCAGCCCCCGGCCCAGGCCACGTTTTTTGGGGTCTCCGGTCATGGTCTATGCAGCCTTTCTGTGGATGTCGCGCTCCCGGCGGAGCATCTCCTTGGCCAGGCGGATGTACGCCTGCGCGCCGGGGCAGGCCATGTCGTACACAATTGCCGGCAGGCCAAAGGACGGGGCTTCGGACAGGCGCACGTTGCGGGGAATGATGGTCTGATAGAGCCGGGGGCCAAAGTGCCGGGCCACGTCCCTGGCAACCTGCGCTGAGAGGCGGTTGCGGCGGTCGTACATGGTCAGAATCACGCCCTCTATGGCCAGTCCGGGGTTGAGGCTGCGGGCGACCCTGTCGATGGTCCGGGTCAGCTGCGACAGCCCCTCCAGGGCATAGAATTCGCACTGCAAAGGCACCAGCACGCCCTGCGCCGCGACCAGGGCGTTCAGGGTAATCAGGCCCAGGGACGGGGGGCAGTCTATCAGGACATACGCATACGCCCCAGGGGCCGAAAGAGCATTTTTAAGTTTTTTCTCTCTGTTTTCTATAGATACAAGCTCTATCTCCGCGCCGGACAGGTGCGCCGAGGCCGGGAGGATGTCCAGGCCCGGGACTTTCGTGCGGCACACGGCCTGCCCGATGGGTGTGCCGTCCATGAGGACCCCGTAAGCCCCCCCCGCGGCGTGCGCGGGCTTGGGCACGGACAGGCCCGTGGTGGCGTTGCCCTGCGGGTCCAGGTCCACCAGCAGAACGCGCTGCTTGGTCGCGGCCAGGGCCGTGGCCAGATTGACCGCCGTGGTGGTCTTTCCAACCCCCCCTTTTTGGTTAGCAATGGCGAGTATACGGGACATACGGCGCAGGCAGACCTCCAAAGTGTTTCACGTGAAACACCCTACATGCACCCGGAGGCCCGTGTCAAGCGCGTGAGGCGCAGAATCGCGCCGTCGGTTGCCGTTGCGCTGGGGACAAAGTCCAGGGCAAAGCGCCAGACCGTCTCGGCCTGACGTATCTCCTCCCGCGCTGTCTTGCCCTTCATAAACAGGGCGATGAGCGCCGGGTTCTGCCGCACCCAGGGCTCTGTCAGGACGCACAGCTTGGGCAAGGGGGCCAGCGCACGGGCCGTCACCACATCCGGAGTAATGGCGTCGTAAAGAGATTCGACACGGCAGGCATGGACCTGCGCCCCCGCGCAGAGTGTTTCACGTGAAACGCTTTTCAGGAAGGCGGCCTTTTTGGTATCCGATTCAATGAGGTGCACTGTCAGGTCTGGGCGGAGGAGCGCGAGGACCATGCCCGGAAACCCCGCACCAGAGCCCAGGTCCGCAACCACCGCGCCGGGAGGAATAAGGGGAGCCAGCTGCGCGGAGTCGGCAAAGTGCCGGGCCTCTATGTCCGCCAGGGTGGAAGGGGCCACGAGGTTCATCACCCCCTGCCACCGCCGGAGCAGGGCCGCATACGCCGCAAAGTGTTTCACGTGAAACGCTGTCATGCGGTCTTGCGCTTCACGTGCCGGAGCAGGGCTAGGAGGGCCGCGGGCGTCACGCCGGGAACGCGCCCTGCCGCGCCCAGGGTCTGTGGGCGGGCCCGCTCTAGCGCCTGGCGCACCTCGGCGGACAAACTCCCCACAGTGCCATAGTCCAGGTCGGCGGGCAGGGCCAGGGCCTCGTCCCGGCGGAAAGCCGCAATATCCGACGCCTGCCGGCCCATATAGCCCGCGTAGAGGGCATCGGTCTCCACCTGCGCGCGGGCGTGCGGGTCCACGGCCCGGAGCTGCGGCCACAAACGCTCCAGGTCTTCCCAGGCAATGGTCGGGAAGGCCAAAAGCTCCGCCACGCTCCGCCGCCGTCCGTCCTGATTCACCGCCAGGCCATAGCGACGCAGCTCCCCTGGGCTGGCCGTCAGATCCCGCGCAAGCGCGCGGGCGGCGTCCAGGGCGTGAGCTCGGGCCCGCCACACAGCGGACTGCTCCACGCCCAACAGGCCCAGGGCCAACGCGCGGTTCGACAGACGCTGGTCTGCGTTGTCCGCACGCAGCGACAGGCGGTACTCCGCGCGGCTTGTGAACATGCGGTAGGGCTCCGGCGCACCACGGGTGATGAGGTCATCCACCATCACGCCCAGGTACCCCTCGTCCCGCGCGACGGTGAAGGGTGTTTCACGTGAAACACTTTTGAGCGCCGCGTTCGCGCCGGCAAGCAGGCCCTGGGCGGCGGCCTCCTCGTATCCCGTGGTGCCGTTGACCTGCCCCGCGAGGAACAGGCCCGACAGCCGCCGGCTTTCCAGCGTGGGCAGCAAGTCGCGCGGGTCGGCGTAGTCGTACTCAATGGCGTAGCCCCACTGGAGCACGCGCACGCCCGCGAGGCCTGGGATGGCGCGGAGCATGGCGGCCTGCACGTCCACCGGCAGGGAGGTAGCCAGGCCGTTGGGGTAGACCGTCGGGTCGTCCAGCCCCTCGGGCTCCAGGAAAATCTGGTGCCGGGGCTTGTCCGCAAAGCGCACGACCTTGTCCTCTATAGAGGGGCAATAGCGCGGGCCCACGGAGGTGATCTGCCCGTTGTGCAGGGGGGCGCGGTCCATGGCGGCGTGGATGGGGGCGTGCGCGGCGGGCCCGGTCCAGGTGATATGGCACAAAACCTGTGGGTTTGTAATGCGCCCGGTCATCACGGAAAAGGGCCGGGGCGGGGCGTCCCCCGGCTGGGCCTCCGTCTGCGCCCAGTCTATGGTGCGGCCGTCCAGGCGCGGGGGCGTGCCGGTCTTCAGCCGCGTGAGGGGGAAGCCCAGGCGCGCAAGTGTCTCGGCCAGGCGCACAGCGGGGTCCGCGCCCAGGCGACCAGCGGGCCAGGTGACGGGGCCCTGGTGGATGACGCCGCGCAGGAAGGTCCCGGTGGTAAGGACCACAGTGGGCGCGGCCACCTCCCGCCCGTCCACCAGGGTCACGCCCCGCGCCCTGTGGATTGTTTCACGTGAAACACTTTTGCCGAGGCGCAGGTCCGCCGCCTCCCCCTCTATCAGGGTCAGGTTCTCTGTCGCGTCCAGGGCGGCGCGCATGGCCCGCTTGTACAAAGCGCGGTCCATCTGGGCCCGCGGGCCGCGCACGGCAGGGCCCTTGGAGGCGTTCAGGACGCGGAAGTGTATCCCCGCCGCGTCCGCCACCCGGCCCATCAGGCCGCCCAGGGCGTCCACCTCGGCCACCAGGTGCCCCTTGCCCAGGCCGCCGATGGCGGGGTTGCAGGACATGGCCCCGATCTGCGCCAGGCTCTGCGTGACCAGGGCCGTCCTCGCGCCCATCCGCGCCGCCGCCGCAGCGGCCTCGCAGCCCGCATGGCCCCCGCCCACCACAATGACGTCATAGCGCCCCATAGCGCGCTGTATATAAGGTTTGTGGGCAGGGTGTCAAAGACCATACGCCTCCCCAGCGTGTGGCTATTACAAACCCGGATCGATCTCGCAAGATCTGCGTGCATGTGTCTCTATTTGGCGCCTGCCCAAATCCTCTGCATAACGCAATACCAGGGGAGAAAAATGTTGAGGATCCGATCTCATTGAGTCAACATCGCGCGATGTAAACGGCATAGAAACGGAGCCTTTTCCCCGCAACCAGGTCAGAGTTAGGGAGAATGCCGTATCGTCCGGGTCCCCGCTCTCTGCGCTTGGGCAGTCTGTAATCGCGCGTCGCAACTCGCCGGTTGCTTGTTCACCGTCTGGGGTGCCAAAATTACTTCTTGGTTCGGTTAGGTCGAAAAGTCTTGGAGATCTCACATCCACAGAAAACCTGCCCAAGCCATATTCTGTGTTCGTGGCAGAGCAGTGACCTTTTGCCGTCACCGGTACATACGCTAACTTATCGAGAGCCTGTCTCTGGCAAGCGTCCACCTGTTCATCGTGGCTTGGGGCGCATCCGCTCAGGGCTCCTATGCAGGCTGCTGCAAAAGCGGCTTTGATGATTCGCATGGCTTAACTCCTTGATGATGGTGAGTGGGCAGGGAGTGCATAACACCGTTTCTCACAAAAAGCAAGGTTTTTATTTCCCGATGCAGAACTCTGCGAACAGGGCGTCCAGGACCTCCTCTACGTCCACCGCGCCGGTGAGGCGGCCCAGGGCGCGCACCGCCAGGCGGAGGTCCTCCGCCGCAAGTTCCGGGGCCGTGGCGGACTGGGTGCGGGCCAGGTGCGCCGCAGCCTCGGTCAGGGCCACGCGGTGCCGGGTGCGGGTGAGGGCGGGGGCCTCCCGCCCTCCCGTCAGGTCCACTGCGGCGTCTGTCAAGCGGGCCAGGAGAGCGTCCAGCCCCGCGCCGGTTTTGGCCGAGATAGCCAGCGCGCCGGGAGGCGCCGCAAACCCGGGCGCGTCGGACTTGGTATAGACTGTCCACGGTGTTTCACGTGAAACACTTTCTGCGGTGCCATCCACGAGCGCGAGCACGATGTCCGCCGCCGCCGCCGCCGCGCGGGCCCGGCGGACGCCCTCGGCCTCCACGGCGCACGCGGCCTCACGCAGGCCCGCCGTGTCGCACAGGACCACGGGCACCCCGCCCAGGTCCAGGGGAACCTCCAGCACATCCCGCGTGGTGCCGGGGGTGTCCGTGACGATGGCCACGTCCCGCCGCGCCAGGGCGTTGAGCAGCGTGGACTTGCCCGCGTTCGGCGCGCCGGTGAGGACGATGCGCACGCCGTCGCGCAGCGTCATCCCGCGCGCGTCGGCCAGGTGCGCCTCTATATCCGTATATAATTTGTGGGCCGCAGCCAGGGCAGCGTCCGGCATGCCGGGAGGCAAGTCCTCGTCCGGGAACTCCAGCGCCGCCTCGGCCAGGGCCAGGGCCCGCGCCGCCCGGTCGGTCCAGCCGCGATACACCCGCGCCAGGGCCCCGTCCATCTGGGCCAGGGCCTGGGCCGCCTGGGCCTGCGTCTGCGCGGCGATGAGGTCGGCGAGCCCTTCCGCCGCGGTCAGGTCCATTTTCCCGTTCGCAAACGCCCGCCGGGTGAACGCCCCCGGCTCCGCAGGCCGGTGTCCGGGCAGGGCGGCCAAGGCGTCCAGGACGCCCGCCACGACGGCGCAGCCGCCGTGGAGATGGTACTCAGCCGTGTCCTCGCCGGTGTAGCTGTGCGGCGCGGGGAAGAAGAGCACGAGGGCGCGGTCCAAAAGTGTTTCACGTGAAACGGGCAGGCGGAGCGCGGCGAGGGTGGCGTGGCGCGGGGCAAAGCGCGCGCGGCCCGTGAGGGACCGCAGGCCCGCCAGTGCGTGCGGGCCGGATACGCGGACCACGGCCACGCCACCCGTGCCGGGAGGGGTCGCAAGGGCGAAGATGGTGTCGGCCTGGGGCATCAAGTCTGCTGTGGCCCCCCTTCTCGCGGGCCGGGAGCGTCTGCGGCGCTATCTCTGGCTCCCCGGCGGGCTCCAGGCCGGGTCCGAGGCCCCCGTGGGCGTGGACAGGGCGCGCTCACCGTGCCCGGTGATATCAATGGTGTAGAGGCGTGCGCCCTGGCCCGCACGCCGCTCCTTAAAGTACGCAATGCGCCGCCCGTTCGGGGCCCAGGTTGGCCCCTCTACGTGCCAGGCCTGCGTGATGAGGCGCTCCCCGCTCCCGTCCGGCTTGATAACGCCCAGGTAAAACTGCCCCTGGTAGAGCCGTGTGAAGGCTATAAGGTCCCCCCGCGGACTCCACACCGGCGTAGCGTAGCGCCCCTGGCCAAAGGTGATGCGCTTGGCCGGGCCCCCGGCAGTGGGCATGACATAGATCTGCTGACCGCCGCTCCGGTCTGACTCAAAGGTGACGAACCGCCCGTCGGGGGAGAACGACGGCGCGGTCTCAATAGACGGCTCGTTCGTTAGGCGGCGGGGCTGTCGGCTGGCCAGGTCCATCACATATATATCTGTGTTCCCGGCGCGGGCGAGACTCATCACCACGCTGCGCCCGTCGGGGGCAAAGCGGGGCGCGAAGGTCATGCCGGAGAAGCGCCCCAGAAGCTCCCGTCGCCCGGTGTTGAGGTCATAGAGGAACACCTGCGGCTGCCCCGTCTCATAGGACATATACGCGATCAACTGCGCATTGGGGGAGAAGCGGGGCGTCAAGACCATCGCCCCGCCGTCCGTAAGAGTCCGCCCGTTGGCCCCGTCTTGGTCCATTATAGCCAGGCGCTTGACCCGCCGGGTCGCGGGCCCCGTCTCCGACACATAGACAATGCGGGTGTCAAAGTACCCCGCCTCGCCCGTCAGGCGCTCATATATAACATCCGCCGCTATGTGCGCCACGCGACGCCGGTTCTGCGCCGTGGCGGCGTAAACCTTGCCCGTGAGTTGCTGCCCGCCCAGGACGTCCCACAGGCGGAAGGCCACGCGGCCTGCCGGGTCCACCTGCCCGGTCACCAGAGCCTCAGCCCCCACCGCGCGCCACTGCTCAAAGTCAGGGCCCTGCGCGGCCAGAGAGGCCGGGTCTTGGAGGAAGGCGCGGGGGTCCACGGTGGCAAACAGTCCAGAGCCAGTGAGGTCTGCGGTGATGGTCTGCACCACCTCCTGCGCCAGGCGCTCTTGCCCCGGCGCGGCGACGAAGGGGGCCACAGCGATGGGGATGGGGCGCATGGTGCCCTCGCTGATGACGACCCGCGTCTGCGCCCAGGCCGGCGCGGACAGGAGGCAGAGCACCACGCACAGGGCGCTACAAAAGGCTTTTGGGATCAAAGACAAAGGTGATGTGCTTCCAGGCATCGTATTTCTCCGGGGGCAGGTCCAGCGGCGTGCAGGAGGGGTGCCGCAAAGCACGCATAGCAGAGTCCGCCGCCGCGCGGAAGGCCGGGTCCGCGCCATACCGCGCGCTGTCCACGATCTTGGCCTGCGCCACGGTACGGTCCGCGTTGATGGTCATCTCTATCTCCACCGCCAGAGTTTGGGCATCCCGCGCGCCCGCGACCACGTTCCAGCACTGCGCCAGCTGGGCCTGGAGCGCGGACATCTCCCCCGCGTCCATGGCCCGCGCGGACGGGTTGTCCCCCTTGGAGTCCCGCGTGCCCGGCGCGGCGTCCGGGGCCAGGTTTTTCAGCAAGGCCCCAAACTCCTGCTCCGTGTCCGGCTTCGGGGGCTCTTTGGGCTTCGGCTTTGGCTTTGGCTTCGCCTTCGGCGGGGGCGGGGGAACGGCGTCCGGCGCAGGCTTGGGCGCGAGCGCGGCCTCTGGCGGCTTGGGCTCCGGCGGCTGTGGCTTCGGCTCCGGCGGCTTTGGCCTGGGCTTCGGCGGCGTGGGGGGCTTGTCCGCCTTGGGCGGCGTGGGGATGGGCCGCGTGGAGGGCGGCGGGGCCCCCGCATCCCCCACAATCTCCACAGAGATGGTCTGTGGCTCCGTGGGCTTTGGGACCAGCCACGGCAGACCCACAATCAGCAGGACAATGACCACAACATGCGCAGCGCCCGAGCCAACGAGCCGGCCCGCAAACCCCTGCCCCATCTCGCGCATCCCTGGAAGCCGCATGGGGGCATATGTATACGCCCAGGGCCCAGAATCCAAGGCACAAACCGCAGCCCTTGCGCCCCGCCCGGGGGGCCGTAGGATGGGCGCATGGCGTGCCCCCCTTTTGCGTGCGTGGTTGTTGCGGCGGGCACTGGCGCGCGGGCGGGAGGCGCAGCACCAAAGCAGTATCAGGCGCTTGGGGGGAGGCCCCTCCTGCGCCATACGCTGGAGGCACTGCTGGCCTGCCCGGCCCTGGCGGAGCTGCGCGTGGTCATCCAGCCACACCACCTGGACCTGTACACCGAGGCCACACGGGGCCTTTCCCTGCCTCCGCCGGTCTGGGGGGGCAAGGAGACACGACAAGAGAGCGCGCGCAACGGGGTGTGCGCGTTTGCGCGCCTGGAGGAGGACGACATCCTGCTCATCCACGACGCGGCGCGGCCGTTTGTGTCTGTCCGGGACATAGAGGCCGTGGCCACGGCGGCGCGTGCACACGGCGCGGCGACCCTGACCGCACCCATGGCAGACTCCCTGCGCGGGCCGGGCGGGCCCCTGGACCGCGCCGGGGTCGTGGCCGTCACAACGCCCCAGGGTTTTCGCTACGGCCCCCTCGCGCGGGCGCACGCGGCGGCGGGAACGGGCTTCACAGACGACGCGGCGCTGGTGGAGACCACGCTGGGCCTGGCCCCGGCCCTGGTCCCAGGGGGGCGGTGGAACATGAAGATAACAACACAGGAGGACATGATGCTGGCGCAAAAATGCCTCGCCCAGCCCCGCACGGCCCTGGGCACGGACGTCCACGCCTTTGGCCCGGCGGGCTCTGGGCCCCTAGTCCTGGGGGACGTGGAGATCCCGCACGACCGGGGGCTTGTCGGCCACTCAGACGCAGACGCGGCCCTGCACGCGGTGGTGGACGCCCTCTTGGGCCTGGCGTGCGCGGGGGACATAGGGGTGCATTTCCCGCCCACAGACCCGCAGTGGCGCGGCGTGGCGAGCCGGGTCTTTGTGGAAAAAGCTGTGGGCATCCTGGGGACGGCGGGGGGACGCCTCACGCACCTGGACCTGACCATCGTCTGCGAGGCACCCAGAATTGGCCCCCACAGGCAGGCCATACGCGCGGCCCTGGCCGAGATGGTGGACCTGGACGCAGGCCTGGTGAGCGTGAAGGCCACCACGACGGAGGGCCTGGGCTTCACCGGGCGCGGCGAGGGCCTGGCGGCCCAGGCCGTGGCCACCGCCCTGTTCTGAACGGCGGCGCGCAAGGGTCTTGGCCCGCGCTGTCCGTGCGGCTAGAATGCACCCTGCAAGCCCCCACAGGAAAGGAGCCCCCATGAGCGCGTATTACGAGGCCGTGCAGCGGATTGAGCGCCTGCACCGCAGTTTTCTGGACGTTTTGAAGGCAGAGCTGGACCGCGCAAGCGTGCAGGACATAAACAACGTCCAGGCCATGATTCTGTACAACATCGGCGCGGACGACCTGACCGTGGGGGAGCTGACCGCGCGCGGGTACTACCTAGGCTCCAACGTCTCATACAACGTGAAAAAGATGGTGGAGGCCGGGTACCTGGAGCAAGAGCGCAGCCAGCACGACAAGCGCAGCGTGCGCGTGCGGGCGTCGGACAAGGGCCGGGGACTTGTGGAGCGGGTGGAGGGCATGATCGCCCGGCATGAGGAGGCCTTAGCCGACTCTCGGGTGACGCCGGAGGCGCTGGACACTCTGAACGCCACGCTGGGGCGGCTGGAGCGCTTTTGGGGCCGGCAAAGTGGCGGGGCACTCTGAGAGCCCCCTGTCGGGGCGGGAGATCATCGTGGAGTTCGCGGAGGTCGGCCTGGCGGTGAAGGTCAGCGCGATGGACACGGCCACCCTGACCGAGGTATGCGTGCAGGGCCCGGCGTCCGCCCCGCGCGCAGTGCTTGAACGCAACGCCCTGGCCCGACTGAAATACGTTTTGCGGAAGCGGGGTCTTCTCTGATATCTTTTAAACCTAGCAACTGTAATGGAGCTCTATAGTGGATACCCTGCCCTCTCCTGAAGATGTTCTGACAAACAAGGACATTCAGAAACGCTTCTCTGTTTCTAATCAGGGAGGCATGCGACGCAGCAAAAAGAACAATGTTCTTGTTCTCATCTCTAATCCCTATACGGGACTTTATGAGGATCGGTGGGAGGGAGACATTCTTCATTACACGGGCATGGGACAATTGGGAGACCAGAGTATTAATTCCAGGCAGAACAAGACTCTTGCAGAGTCCAGACAGAACGGCGTCTGCATACACCTCTTTGAAGCACGGGCCGAGAGACAATACACCTATATTGGACAGGTAGAGTTATCTGGGGTGCCGTACCAGGAGGACCAAACTGACACGGCAGGCAAAAAGCGCAAAGTTTGGATTTTTCCTCTTAGGAGGTGTGACAATCGATCCATCCTCATCGCCGCGGACCGCCCGGGCTATGCTCTGAAGGAGGCCATCAAGGCCGCCCTGCCGCAGCACGCCTGGGAGGACCTGGGCACAGACAACGCCCGCGACCCCGTGGACTACCCAGACTTTGGACGCGCCCTGGCGCAAGCCATAGAACAGGGCCGCGCGGCGCGGGGCGTCCTCATCTGCGGCACGGGCATCGGCATCTCCATCGCCGCCAACCGCAGCCCCGCCGTCCGCTGCGCCCTGGCTACCAACACGACCATGGCCCGCCTCGCGCGGGAGCACAACGACGCCAACGTCCTGGCCCTGGGCGCGCGCCTCATTGCGCCGGAGCTGGCGCTGGAGATCGTGGAGACGTTCCTGACCACGCCCTTTGACGGCGGGCGCCACGCCGCACGGGTGGCCAAGCTCTGAGCCCCTTGCACGTAGGCCGCACGAACGTGCTATATGGGGCCCCTCACAACGAAAGGAGCCCCGTCATGACCAATCTGGCCGCAAAGCGCGATGCGCGCACGACTTGGGATTTTTACAATCAGCCCTTGCGGGAGGCAGACTCCGCTATTTTTCAAGCGATTGAAGCCGAGCGCGCGCGCCAGGCGGCGTATCTGGAGCTGATTGCGTCTGAGAACATGACCTCACGCGCCGTGATGGATGCGCAGGGCACAATCCTGACGAACAAGTACGCAGAGGGTCTACCCGGCAAGCGGTACTACAGCGGCTGTGACCATATCGATACGATAGAGCAGATCGCGATTGACCGGGCAACAGCCCTCTTTGGGTGCAACTTTGCGAATGTGCAGCCCAACTCCGGCTCACAATCCAATCAGGCGGTTTACCTCGCCCTTATCAAGCCGGGTGCCAAAATCCTGTCCATGGCCCTGGATCACGGCGGGCACCTGACCCATGGCAGTCCCGTGAACGTGTCGGGCAAATGGTTCGACGTCACGCAGTACGGAATCCGGGACGATAATGGGGAGATTGACTACGATGAAGTCGAGCGCATGGCGCTCGAGACACAACCCGACATGGTCGTGTGCGGGGCCAGCGCCTACGCGCGCATCATAGACTGGGCACGCTTCCGCCAGATCGCGGACAAGGTAGGCGCGTGGCTCCTGGCCGACATCGCCCACTATGCCGGACTTGTCGCTGGTGGGGCGATCCCGAGCCCCTTCCCGCACGTGCACATCGCCACAACGACCACGCACAAAACCCTGCGCGGGCCGCGCGGTGGTCTGATCCTGTGGAATGACGAGGAGCTAAGTAAGAAGATCAATTCGGCTGTCTTCCCCGGCATGCAAGGCGGCCCGCTGGAACATGTCATCGCAGCCAAGGCCGTGGCCTTCGGGCAGGCTTTGGAGCCCGCATTTAAGGACTACGCCCAGGCAGTGGTGGACAATGCCCGCGCCCTGGCCGGCGCTTTGGCCGAGCGCGGTTACACCATTGTTTCAGGCGGAACGGATACGCACGTTTTCCTCGTGGACTTGCAAAAGCAGGGCCTCGTCGGCCTACCCGCGCAACGGGCGCTCTACCGCGCACACCTGAACTGCAACCGCAACGCCATCCCCAACGACCCGCAAAAGCCGTGGTACACCTCTGGCCTGCGCTTTGGCTCTCCCGCTGGCACGACCCGAGGCCTAGGCGTGGCTGAGTTCACACAAGTTGGACATTGGATCGCCGACGTCCTGGATGGTCTGGTGAAGAGCGGCGGCAAGAGCGGCGACACGGAGGTCGAGGGCGCAACGGCCGCCAGGGTGGCGCAATTGCTCCAGCGCTTCCCGGTGTATGAGAGGGCGTAGCGTCCGGTGCGCTGTCCCTTTTGCGGCAATGAGGAAACGCAAGTCCGCGACTCCCGCTGGGCGGAGGACGGTGCGGCCGTGCGGCGGCGGCGCGCGTGCCCCGCGTGCGACAAGCGCTTTACGACCGTGGAGCGGGTGCAGCTGCGGGACATGACAGTCGTCAAGGCCGGCGGACGGCGCCAGCCCCTGGACCCAAACAAAATCGTGCGCTCCATGGCCGTCGCTCTGCGCAAGCGCCCGGTGGAGGGAGACGCAATTGAGGCCGCCGCGCGCGGGATTGTGCAGACCCTGGAGCGGACGGGCGAGGCGGAGGTCAGCGCGGCGGAGATCGGTGCGCGGGTGATGGATGCCCTGGCCGCGCTGGACGCCGTGGGCTATATCCGCTACGCGAGCGTGTACAAGGACTTCCGCGATCCAGGGGACTTTGACGCCTTCCTGGCCCAGGCACGCAAACTGCCCAATGGACGGGGATAGTGCGCCCACATCATATTTCTCTTGACAAATAGGTCTATTTGTATAAAATAAGCTCCCTTAGTTCAATTTTTTGCAAACCGATTAACAAGAAAGGCCCATGCCATGCCATCCAACGCATTCCAGAAATCCGCCCCCCCCCCCTGCACTGGTAGACAAGGAGGCGCTTGAGCCCCTTGTTCAGGAAATTCGTGACGCCCTTCCCGCGCTTGATCGGGAAGTTGAAGCGGTGGAGAGGCAGCCCCGATGGAATGGAAGTGTTGTTATAACCTATAATGCTCTTCGCGCTCACACCTCAAGAAGATGGATCAATGACCTTCGAGAAAAACTCGAGGCATGGGAAAACACAAACGCACCTACCGAAGGCCTGGTGAGAGGTATCGGTATAAATGCGGCCTACTTGGTCGCAGATATGCCCATATCTTGGAGTAACGCGGTGATGTTAGGGCGGGGAAAGCGCTATATTGAGGCTCCATGCGCTGGGGTCATTTCGTATGCAACCATTAACCGTCTTCTCGACGCCTCTGGAGCAAAAGACGCCTTTATCCAAGGAGATAAGTGCTGGTCCAGAGACGCTGGAGCTGGATACGTTCGGTGGGGCGGGGATCCGTGGGTTGAAGAACTTCCGGATTGGAATCGCGCAAGTCTAGAGGCTTCCGGCCACGTACCAGGCTTTGGGCCAAAGGATTCGGAGTCCCGGGCGGCGCTCGAGCACAGTGGCTAGAGCTAGCCACAACCCCTAAAATCTCGGAAGAGTAAACCCCGCCGCGGTCTCCAGCGCCCGCGCAACGCGCAGCATCGTGGCCTCATCCCACGCGCGGCCAATGACCTGCAGCCCCAGGGGCAGGCCACCGGCGGACAGCCCGGCGGGCACGCTCACCCCCGGCAGGCCCGCGAGATTCGCTGTCACAGTGAACACGTCGTTCAGGTACATGGTGACGGGATCGTCCTCCTTCTCCCCAATCGCGAAGGCCGGGCCCGGCGTGGTGGGGGTGAGGAGCACGTCGCAGGCCTCAAACGCCTTTGCGAAGTCGTTCAGAATCAGGCGGCGCACCTTTTGCGCCTTGGCATAGTAGGCATCATAGTATCCAGAGGAGAGCACATAGGTGCCCACGAGGATGCGACGCTTGACCTCCGCCCCAAAGCCCTGGCCCCGCGTGCGGCAGTACGTCTCCAGGAGGTCCGCCCCCTCCACCCGCGCGCCATAGCGCATGCCGTCGTACCGGGCGAGGTTGGACGACGCCTCGGCGGGGTTGATGATGTAATAGACGGGCAGGGCATAATGCGTGTGAGGCAGAGAGACCTCCACGACATGGGCCCCCGCGTCGCGCAGCCACTGCGCCCCGCGCTCCCACAGGGCGTCTATCTCGGCGGGCATGCCGTCCACGCGGTACTGTCTTGGTACGCCCACGCGCAGGCCCTTCACGCATTCGCGCAGGTCGGCGGGGAAGTCCGGCACAGGGCGGTCTGCGCTGGTGCTGTCCTTTGGGTCGTGCCCGCTCATCACCTGCAGCAAGAGCGCGGCATCTTCCACCGTCCGTGCGAAGGGCCCGGCCTGGTCCAGGGAGGACGCGAACGCCACGATGCCCCAGCGGGAGCAGCGGCCATAGGTGGGCTTCACCCCCACAATGCCGGTGAAGGCGGCGGGCTGGCGGATGGAGCCGCCGGTGTCTGTGCCCGTCGCGCCCAGGGCCAGGCGGGCGGCCACGGCTGCGGCGCTGCCCCCGCTGGACCCGCCCGGCGTGAGCGGGGTTTCGCGGCTCCACGGGTTCACAGCGGGGCCGAACGCGCTGGTTGTGTTGGACGAGCCCATGGCGAACTCGTCCTGGTTGGTCTTGCCCAGGAACACCGCGCCCGCGTCCAGAAGCTTCTGGGTGACGGTGGACTCGTAAGGCGGGGTGAAGTCGCCTAGTATGCGGCTCGCTGCGGTGGTGCGCAGGCCGCGCGTGCAGAACATGTCCTTCACGGCCAGGGGGATGCCTTCCAGGGGACCCGCCGTGCCCTTTTTGCGGCGCGTGTCCGAGGCCGCGGCCTGCTCCAGCGCCACATCCGGCACCTCGGTAATGTACGCATTTAAGTCCCGCCGCGCGGCCATCGCGTCCAGGTACGCGCGGGCCAGCTCCACAGCCGTGAAGTCTCCGCGCTCTAAACCCTCCAGGGCCCCCGCAATCGTCAGGTCGGTGAGGTCAGTCATTGCGATCAACCGGCCCCTTGTCCTGGGTATCGTCCTTTACCCGCAGCCAGAACAACCAATACACGCCCACACCCACCTGTTGAAGGCCGACAAAGATTAATGCACCGCAAAACATGGGGTCATAAAACACTATCTGACCAAGAACACTTTGTTCGCCTACGATAAGGCCCTGGACGCCTAGGCCCAGGAAGGCCAGGCCGGTGACGATCATCATAGGCGCAATGGCTTTTAGGGCCTTGGCACCCTCGGAGGTTGGTCCTATGGGCATGGCGTGCCTCCTATCTTGTTAAGCGCACGCACGCTAGCGCACTTGCGCGCCCCTGTCACGCCTGCCGCCCAGCGCCCGTTTTGTCGCTTTCCTGCCGGGGGGGGGTGTGCTATGCGTTTGCGGACATGAGCACATGGCCAGCGCCCCTGTCGTTCAAGAGCCCCAAAGACCTCCGCGCGGCGGCGGCTGCGGAGGGGGTTGCGCTCTGCGACCTGGCCTGGACGGACATCCGGGGGCGGCTACGGCACGTGGGGGTGGTGCCAGAGGGCCTCCCAGACCGGGGGCCGCTCACGCTGGCCGGGCTGGACCTCACGCTGGACCTGTCCTGCGTCATTCGGGACCCCTTCGCCGCGCAGGGGACGTACAAGATTCTTTGCCACGGCCCGGGCCCGGACGCCCGCGCGGCCCTCGCGGCGCACGGCGCAGAGGCGCAGGCCGGGGCCACGCTGCGCTTCACCCTTGCGGAGCCCGGCGCAGCGACAGAGTCCTCGGTGCCGCCTTTTGCGGAGTCGCCGGCGGACGCGTACGCAGACATCCGGGGGGAGGTCGTGACCGTCCTGCGCGCCATGGGCGTTCCGGCGGCCTGGCACCACCACGCGGGCGGGGGGCCCGGGGCCGGTGTTGTCGGCATAGAGCCCGCGCCCCTCCTGCGCGCGGCGGACGGGGCGGTGCTCGGGCGTTATGCCCTGGCCAACGTCGCGGCCAGCTATGGCAAGCGGGTGTGCGTCCACGCCGTCACCTTTGCCCTGCCCAGCCCGGCACCGGCCGCAGGCCCGGCCCTGGCCGCCGTGCTGCACCCCTGCCCTACGGCCTATCGCGCAGAGCTGCCTCCACCGTCAGAGGCCTCGGGCGCGTGCAACCCCTACCTCGTCCTCTTGGCCCTGACAGCCACGCGGGCGCAAGAAGGGCCGCCCCCGGCAAGCCTGCCCGAGGCCCTCGCGGCTCTGACTGCCTCTACCCTCCTGCCCCAGGACCTCACCACCGCCTATGCCCAGGCCGTAGCGCAGGGTCTGGGGGAGGGGTAGACCCACCATGCAGGATCACTATGTGGCGGACATCGGAGACTATATTAAGTATGCCCTGCTGCGAGCGCTGGCCCCCGCCGCGCCGGGGCCTCTGGGCGTAGCGTGGTATGTGGGACCGGGGGGTGACACGCACAACGGTGAGCACCGGGCCTATCTGGACAAACCGGGGGACTGGCGGCGGTACGACCCCGCACTGTTTGACGCGCTGCGCGCTCTGCCGGAGCGCAGCATCCGGGCCGTGGAGCGCAGCGGCATCCTGCCCACGGGGACGGTCTTCGCGGGGGAGCCCCTCCCGGCGGACAAAGACGAGCGCACGGCGTGCTGCGGGCGTGTGCAGGAGGCTTTTGAGGCGTGCGGCTGGGTGTTCGCGGACCCGGACGTGGGCCTGGCGGGCAAGACGGCCCTGGCCACGCGGAGCCAAAAGCACGTCCCCCTGGACGAGGCCCTGGCCCTGGCCGCCGGGCGGCCCATGGTCGTCTACCACCACAACGGACAACACAAGCCGCATCCGGCCCAGATCAAGGACTGGCTCGCGCAGATGTCCCCAGACTCCCGCGCCCTGTACGCCCGACCTTGGAAACCGCGAACCTTCTTCCTCCTGAACATGACTCCGGGCATTGCCACCGCCGTCCATGCCTTTGCGGCCCTCTGGAAGGACAAGGTGGACTGGGTGGCCCCATGCACGTCTGCGTCATAGAAACCCTGCGGACCGCTCCGCCGCACTGGCCGGCCCTCCTGCCCCACCTGGGAGACTGGTTCTGAATGCCGGAGTCCAATGCGGCCTATATCGCCGGGGCCGCCGCCCGCCCCACATGGGGCGCGTATGGGGCGGACGGGGCCCTCATCGGCGCCCTGGTGGGGCAGGAACATTGCGGCGCCACGCCGGAGGTCTGGTGGGCAGGGGTCTTGCCAGCCCACCACCGGCGCGGGGCGGGGCGGTGCCTTATCGCCGCCGCGCGGGACTAGGCCCGGACGCAGGGCCTGACCCGCATGGCCGTCAGCACGCTCAGCGCCCGCTCCCCAGACCCGTTCTACGCCGCCACCCGGGCCTTCTACGCCGCCGTGGGCTTCTCCCCCCTGGTGGAGTACAACGCGGAAGACCCCCTAAACCCCATGCAGTGGATGGTCCGGGACGTGTGAAGTCGCGGCGGCCTTGCCCGCAGCGCGCGGCGGGGCCATAAGGCCCCATGGCGGCGGACGTCTTCCCCCTGTCCGGAAAGCGGGTCTATGTCGCCGGGCACAGCGGCCTGGTGGGCGCGGCGCTGTGTCGGCGGCTGGAGGCCGAGGGCTGTACCCTCATCACCCCCGCGCGGGCGGACTTGGACCTCACCCGGCAGGACGCGGTGGAGCGCTTCCTGGCCCGGCACGCCCCCGACGCTGTGGTTGTGGCCGCCGCGCGCGTGGGGGGCATCGGGGCCAACATGGCCGCCCCGGCGGACTTCATCCGGGACAACCTGGCCATCGCGGGCAACCTCATCCACGGGGCGCATATCACAGGTGTGCACCGCCTCCTGTTCCTGGGCTCCTCCTGCATGTACCCGCGGGGGGCCGCGCAGCCCATGGCCGAAAGCGCCCTGCTGTCCGGCCCGCCGGAGCCCACGAACGCGCCCTATGCCCTGGCCAAGCTGGCGGGGGCGCAGATGGTGGCGGCCTACCGCGCGCAGCACGGGCGGGCGTACATCACGGCTATCCCGTGCAACCTGTATGGCCCCGGCGACCGGTTTGATGAGGCCGCCGGGCACGTAATCCCCGCCCTTATGGCCCGCGCGCGCAGGCTTGCTGCGGCGGGGGAGAAGACCCTGCCCATCTGGGGCACCGGCGCGGCGCTCAGGGAGTTTTTGCACGCGGACGACCTGGCCCGCGCGCTGGCCCTGCTCCTGGCCCGGTACGACGACGAACCGCCCGTGAACGTGGGGAGTTGCGGGCAGGAGGTCACCATAGCCTGGCTGGCGGAGCACATTGCCGACCTGGCCGGGCTCACGCCCGCTTTTGACGCAACGCGCCCCGACGGCGCGCCGCGCAAGGTCGTGGACTGCGCCCGCATCCGGGCTCTCGGCTGGGCGCCGCGCATCCCCCTGGAGGACGGCCTGGCCCAGACCTGGGACTGGTTCACGGGCCATCCCTAGCACTCCGCCTCGCATGGCCCAACGCCAGGGTTAATCGCCCAGGACTTAGTGAAGCTTAAAATCCATGCCAATGCACCCAGCCCGCTCTATTCTTTCTATGGTTTCCTCCGTCAGGGCGTTGGGTCCATAAGGGTCCATACCGCCCTCTGGCTGTACCGTGTAGCTCCCATCTGGGTTCTGGACAGGCTCAAAGTGCGGTGCGCCAACCCCGATCCTTGGGCATTGGCCGTTCGGGGCAGCGCCGTTAAAGTCAAAAAACGGCAGTGCGAACGCTCTGATCTGCGGAGACCGCATCAAGAGGTCCACCGGGAATCTGAAAACTTATCGCCCCTCTCTGTGGCCCTATGCATCTGTGGCTTGTCATCTCCGCACGGAGGCCGGTTGCTTGTATAAGGGCTATACTGTCGTCGCCGAGCGGCCCTGCCGGGTCTGGTGTCGGGTGTGAAAGGCCTCTCGTCGCAACCCCTCCACCGGCCGTGGATTCTATGGCATCTGTGGCGGCATTCACAGGGATTGTGGCCGTGACGTCCCATGCGGGGGCGCAGCCCTGGACCAGATTGGCTTCTGTTTGTTCTGTCATAGTCACCCTCCTTCGTTTTTTGTTGTTGGTTATCGTCATGCACCATGTGCACCCTTTCATCGTCCCACGCGGGGGGGGGGTGTCAAGTTTTTTTGTAAAAGCTGTTGAGGCGCGTGGCGTTCCCTACGCCCAGCCGCTACACTCCGCCCCATGTTCATCACCTTTGAGGGCGGGGAGGGCGCGGGCAAGAGCACCCAGGCGCGGGCGCTGGCCCAGGCTCTGCGGGCGCGGGGGCGCAAGGTCACCACCACGCGGGAGCCCGGGGGCACGCCGGAGGGCGAGGCGCTGCGGGCCCTGCTGCTGGGGCCAGGGTCGCGCTGGGGCGCGATGGAGGAGGCGCTGCTCCTGTTCGCTGCGCGGCGGGTGCATGTGGAGCGAGTCATCCGCCCCGCCCTGGCGCGGGGGGAGGTCGTGGTGTGCGACCGCTTCACGGACTCCACCCGGGCGTACCAGGGCCACGCGGGCGACCTAGGGCCGGAGGCGGTGGAGGCCCTGGACCGCCTTGTTTTGCAGGGCTTCGGGCCGGACCTGACCTTCGTCCTGGACCTGCCCGTGGAGGCCGCGTTTGCGCGCATCCACGGCGGGAACGGGGACCGGTTTGAGGGGCGGGCCCTCGCGTTCCATGAGGCGCTGCGAAGGGGCTACCGCGCCGTGGCGGCGTCCTTCCCAGAGCGCTGCGCCTTGGTCAACGCCGCGCAGGACCCGGACGCCCTGGCGGCGGAGATATTGACCTTGGCCCTGAAAAGGCTGGGCCCCGCCAGGGGGGGTTAGGGTTATTGGGTTAGGGTATGCAATAGATCCACAGCTTGTTGTACGTCTGGATGTTCAAGCCTATCTGCAGCATCCACCGAGACTTGGGCGAGCGCCGCCCACGCAGCCGCATTGGCGGCATTGGCCTCCGTCCGGTGTGCCTCACCAAGGTCTTTCAGGTAACCTTGGCCGGGAACGATCGCGATCCAGATCGCTAGTCCCAGGGCACCAACTTTGGCGGCCGCTCCGCTCCATGCGCTAATCAACTGCGCCCGGGCAGGTGCCGTTTCAATCTGCAGGACAGCCTTGGCTTCGCGCGCGGCGGCTTTGGCCTTTATCCTTTGTTTCTGCCTTTCAGACGCGTCCCTTTGGGCATTCTTTCGCCGGGTCTCCGCATCTGCTCGCCGGATCTCCGCATTTAGGCGCCCGGTAGCTCGCTTATCTGCAAAAGCAGTCGCTAGACCACTAAAACCTTCAGCTAAAGTCCCGAATAATCCTCTCTCTCTCTGCGTCCGCCATATCCTTACTCCTTTCCCTAAAAAAGCCACAGGAACATCCCTGCGGTGCAGCATTTATACCATATCGCGGGCCGTGTCAACAGTTTTGTGCACTAAAAAGCGAAATTGTTTCCTGTGCGGGCCTCTGGCGTTAGGCGGCCTTGACCGCGGCCCCCAAAGGGGCGGACAATGGGGGATGACCGCCCCCCGCACCGCCACCGTCCACCGCGCGACGAAGGAGACCGACATCACGGTGACGCTGGACCTGGACGGCCAGGGCCGCGCGGAGGTCGCCACGGGCATCGGCTTTTTTGACCACATGCTCGAGCAGCTGGCCCGGCACGGCCTGATGAACCTGACCGTGCAGGCCAAGGGGGACTTGCACATTGACGGGCACCACACGGTGGAAGACACAGGGCTCGCCCTGGGCCAGGCGCTGCGGGAGGCGCTGGGCGAGAGGCGGGGCATCACGCGCTACGGCTGGGCCCTGGTGCCCATGGATGAGGCCCTGGCCCGCGTGGCGGTGGACCTCTCAGGGCGGCCGGGCCTCACGTGGGACGTGCCCCTGGCGCGGGAACGCCTGGGCGGCATGGACACAGAACTGTTCCGGGAGTTTTTTGGGGGCTTTGTGCAGGCCGGGGGGCTGAGCCTCCACGCGGCGAGCCTGTACGGCACGAATGACCACCACCGGGTGGAGGGGGTTTTTAAGGCCGCCGCGCGGGCGCTGCGGGCCGCAGTGGCCCCGGACCCCCGCGCGGCGGGCGCGGTGCCGAGCACAAAGGGCGTGTTGTAGCCCTGGCGTTGTCTACCCGCCGCCCTCGGCGTGGTCCTGGAGGGCGCGCTCCAGGGGGCTGATCTCGTGGTGCGCCAGGACCGACCCTGGCTCCTGCCCCGACGTGTCCAGGTCGTGACGCAGGGCCTTCAAGATTTCCTCCAACGAGTCTCCCGGCAGGGGGGCCAGGAGGCAAGAGGTGATGGTAAGCGGCAGGGGCGCGGCCCGCTCTGGCACAGCAAAGGACACCCCAGCCCTGGCCACGGCCCCGTGCAGGCGGTCCATCGCCGCCGTGCCAGCGTGGATATCGGCCTCCTTCAAACACAAAACAAACTCCCCGTTCCCAGAGCGATAGCCGTCGTCGTACACGCGCAAGGTGCGCCTCACCGCGCTTGCCACGGCCCGCATGGCCCTTGCCTCCCCCGCGTCGCCCAGACCAGAGGCTATGAGGGGATAGTTGTCTATGCAGGCCAGGGCTAAGACAAAGCTCTGCCCCCGGCGCGCCAGGCGGTCCAGCTCCACCTTCAGCGCTGCGTGCATGGCGTGGGTGCTGTACAGGCCTGTCAGGTGGTCTATGCCGTGGTCCTCCAGAACACTGATGCGGATGAGGGTACGCATATGCTCCCGCAGGCCCTCCATGGCACCCGTGAAGGCCGAAAAGGCCTCCTGCGTGGGGCGCCCAGCATCGTCCCGTGGGCCAGAGACCAAGGCCTGTGCTGCCTGCTGCGTCTTGTGCGCGGCGGCCTTTGCCCTGTTTATGCGCTTGGGGTGCAGTATGCGCTCCATCTGCGCGGCCTGCATCCACAGACCAAAAGAGCGGGGGGGGTCAGGTGCCTCAGCACTTGTGCCATAGAACGCGGCCTCCGTCACAGCGCAGAACCAGACAGCGTAGTCCGCCTGGACCCGCATAAGGGCGGCCATCCGCTTGTCGCTGTGTGCGTCCTGGAGTCTGTGCTGCATCTGCCTGCCTAGTTAACCCTGCACAGGGGCCCTTGGCAATTGCCACCGGGGGCTGCGCAGGATATTCAAGAAAGAGATGTGCCCGCCTCCACAAGATGTGCGCTTGTGTCCCCGACACCCCATAATTGCCGCAGGCGCGGTGCTCCTCTTTGTGCTGTGCGTCTTGTGCCCCACAGCGCGGGCGCAGGAAACCCCAGCGGCCATGCGCTTCGTGCCAGACCCTGGGCGGAACCTGACCCTTGCCAACCTTTCTGGGCAAGGAGGGCAAATCCTGGGAGGAGAGACCCAGGGGCCCGTTCTGGTCTCTGCCGCGCAGGGTCCCTTTTGGCTTGTGTTCGACGCGCGCGGAGCAGAAGACCGGGACTTCTTCCTGGATTTTGGGGGGCTTTTGGAGGGCCGGGTGGGCTTTATGCGTGGCTTGGCCATCTACATTCTGGATCGCCAAACGGGCGCCCCCCTGGGCAAAACCCACCTGGGCGGCGTAGGGTCTTGGGCAGGCAGGCGTATCCCCATACCCACCCATAGCCTGGAGCAGAAAGCCTTTCGCGTGGCTATCTTCGTGGAGCCGGAGCCAGGCACACCCGTCTCTCCCCGCTTCACGCCCCGCCTTGTGCCCGGCGCGCCAGTGCCCATGCCGCCCCTCCCCATAGCCTGGGCACTGGCCTTCGCCATAGTGGGGGGGGCCCTGTTCAGCATGGGGCTCTTGCGCCGCTGGGTGGCGGCGTGGGCTCTGGCCGTCCACTACATGGCCTGGGGGGCCCTCGCCCTTCTTTTGTCCGCCGTCCTCGTCGGTCCCCCCAACGCACCGCTTGTGGCCTTCCTCTTGGTCGGCCTCGTGGGGCTAAGCGCTCTGGCCGCGTGCGCCCTTTTTCTCTGGCGCACACACCGCGCGCAGTCTGGACTCTTCGTCCTGGCCGCTGCTGGTGTGTTGGCCGCCCTCGCGGCGCTTGCGGGGGGCCTCTTGCCCGGGCCAAACAGCCCCGCCCTGTTCGGCGCAGCACTCCTGCTGCCACCCGTGGGTGCGGCAATCGCCACGGCCGTCACGGCGCTCTTGAAAGACAACAGAGCCTTGTGGGCCCCCTTTGGGGGGTGGCTTGCATCAGCCCTGGGCACCCTGGGGGCCATGTTCTGGCCCTTGCCCACAGGGGCCTGGACCCTGGCCGCAGGCCTGGCGGTGCAGGGGGTCCTGTTTACCGTTGGTCTTCTCCTGTGGGACCTGGCCATGCGCCGCCGGGCGGTCCTCCTGCGGAGGCAAAAGCTCCGGCGGGCCCAAGCCCTGGCCCAGGTAAAGCGGGAAGAAGAGTCTCAAGGCCAAGCCCACCTCCTGCGCACCATAGAACGGGAGCGGGCACTGATGGCCGAACTGCGCGAACGCGAGCACGATCGGACAGAGCAAATGCGCCTGGCCAAGGAGGCTGCAGATGAGGCCAACAGGGCAAAATCGGCCTTTCTGGCCGTGGTGAGCCATGAAATCCGCACACCCATGACGGGCGTTCTGGGCATGCTCCGACTCCTGGAGGGCTCCGGCCTTACGCGGGAGCAAAAAGACTATGTCACCACAATGCGCCGCTCAGGCGACACGATGATGAAGCTGCTCAACGACATTTTGGACCTGGAAAAGGTTGGGTCAGGACAGATGGAAATGGAGGCCATAGACTTTGATTTGTCCCAGCTTATTGAGAGCGTTGTGACGCTCATGTCCGCCCACGCAGCGGAGAAGGGCCTATACCTCAAGGCCGAGTGCGCCCAGAGCTTGCCACGTTATGTGGTGGGGGACCCGGCGCGCCTGCGGCAGGTCTTTTTGAACCTGGTCTCCAACGCCATAAAATTCACCGCCAAGGGCGGAATCACCATCTCCGCCCGGCTTGCCGCAGAGGGCGGCATCACCTTCGCCGTGCGGGACACGGGGATAGGCATCCCGCCGGAAGCACAGGAACGCCTCTTTGTCCCCTTTGCCCAGGCCGAAAGCTCCACCTCTCGCAAATACGGCGGCACAGGCCTGGGCCTGGCCATCTGCAAGCAGATCATCGCGGCCATGGGCAGCGAGATCCACATCGAGAGTACGCCCAGGCGGGGAACGGCCTTTTTCTTTACCCTCACCCTGCCCGAGGGCCAGGCCGACCGTGCGTACACAGATGCCCCAGATGCGGAGGAAGAGCTGCACGCACCGCCCGTTCCGTCCATGCGCATCCTGGTGGTGGAGGACAACGCGGTGAACCAAAAAATTGTCTGTTCTCTCCTGGAGGCGCACGCCCACAGGCCAACCCCGACCCCCACGGCAGAAGCAGCGCTGGATCTGGCGCGGAAAGAGGCCTTTGACGCCATACTCATGGACGTAAACTTGGGCGGCATTAACGGGCTGGAGGCCACACGCGCTTTGCGCGCCATGCCCATGGCGGCCTCCGCCAACGCGCCCGTGATTGCACTCACCGGCAACGTAGGAGAGGCAAGCGTCCGAGCCTGCTATGCTGCGGGGATGAACGGCTTTGTGTCCAAGCCCGTCCGGCCTCTGGAACTCTACGAGGCGCTGGCCAAGGTCCACGAGGGTCGCCTGGACAGCCCCTTGAGTCGCCAGGAGGACGGGGAAGTCGACCCCGCAGACAGCGACCTGACTCTGGACTTTGTGCTGGCGCCGAACGCGCAGACTCTTGGTGCAGAGCCGTACAGAACGGCCCAAGAGATATGGGGGGACCTCAGCAGAGACCCGGAGCCGGAGGCAAAGGCCCCACCCCCAGCGCCGAGCACAACGGGCGCGCTGAGCCTCCCCATGCTGCGCTCCCTGGCAGAATCTGTTGGGCGGGACCATGTCCTGGCTCTCATGGAGGGATTCTGGGACAAGGCGCAAGAACTCATCGCCGCCATCACAACCGCTGCGGCCAAGGGGGACGGACCTGCCATGGGCGCACGCGGGCATGAGCTTAAGGGCATGGCCGGGAACTTTGGTATGGAGGCGCTAAGCCAAATAGCCGCACAGATAGAACGTACAGCCAAAATCGGGCAAGCGGAGGAGGCTGCGGCCCTGGCCGAGCGCCTGCCGGAGGCTCTGCACACCGCACATACGGCCTTTGACCAGTGGGTAGACAGGGAGTCATAAGTATGCAGCACATCTTGGGCATAGACGGCCTTTCGGACGCAGATATCACGGCCATTTTGGACTGTGCGCAGGCCTATGCCGACGGTCTGCGCCAGCCCGAGCTGCTGCGGGGGCGCATCGTGTTCAGCCTGTTCTTTGAAAACTCCACCCGCACCCGCGTGTCCTTTGAAACGGCGGCCAAGCGCCTGGGCGCGGAGGTGGTGAATTGGTCCCCCGGGGCGAGCTCCGTCGCCAAGGGTGAGAGCTTCGCGGATACCATCGCAACCCTGGCCGCCATGCGCCCGGACGCCATTATCATGCGCCACACCGAGAATCGCGCGCCGCATATGGTGGCGGAGCGCGCGCTGTGCCCCGTCATCAACGGCGGGGACGGCACGCGGGCGCACCCGACCCAGGCCCTCTTGGACGCCCTGACCCTGCGCCAGGCGCGAGGGCAGGTTCAGGGCCTGACCCTGGTCTATTGCGGAGACATAGCACACAGCCGCGTGGCGGGCAGCGGTATGGAGATTTTCCGCCGCCTGGGAGCGCGCATCCGCATCGTGGCACCGCCGGCCTTTATGCCCATGGACCTGCCCCCCGGTGTGGAGGCGTTCACGCGCATGGAGGACGGCATGCCCGGCGCGGACGTCGTGATACCCATCCGCCCCCAGAACGAGCGCATGGATACCGCCCTTATCGACGACGCGGGCTACGCCGCCGCGTGGGGCCTCACGCCCCAGCGCCTGGCCCTGGCCGCGCCAGGAGCCCTGGTCATGGCGCCCGGACCCATCCGCCGGGGCGTGGAGATAGACGGCGCGGTGGCGGACGACCCGGCTCGCAGCCTTATCTTGAAACAGGTCGCAAACGGCGTGTTTGTGCGGATGGCCGTCCTGGACCTACTCCTGGCGGAGCGGTAGGCCATGCTCGCCCACGCCGCGCGCACCCTGCTGCACATGGTCCTGCCCCCACGCTGCGCCCTGTCCGGCGCGCCGGTGGACGCGCAGGGGATGGTCGCCCCGGGGGCCTGGGCGCAGATCACCTTCATCACGCCCCCCTTTTGCCGCTGCTGCGGAGAGATGTTCGGCTTTGGCGGTGTGGAGGCGGGGGGCGGCCTGTGCGACCGCTGCGTGGCCGACCCGCCGCCCTTCGTCACGGCCCGCGCGGCCATCGCGTACGATGGCACGGGGCGGGACCTCGTCTTGTCCTTCAAGCACGCAGACCGCACCCACGCCGTTGCGGCCTTCACCCCCTGGCTAGCCCGCGCGGGGGCGGGGGCGCTCTCGGGCGCGGATGCTCTTGTCCCCGTGCCCCTCCACCCCAGGCGCATCCTGGCCCGCCGGTACAACCAGGCCGCCCTCATGGCCAACGCCCTGTCCGGAGCCACTGGGGTGCCGCACTGGCCCAGGGCCCTCGTGCGCACGCGCCACACCCCGCACCAGGTGGGCCTAAGCGCCGGGCAGAGGGCGGCGAATGTGGAGGGGGCCTTCGCCGTGCGGGACTCAGCGCGGGCCGCTGTCGCGGGCAGAACCCTGGTCCTGGTGGACGACGTTTTGACCAGCGGGGCCACCGCCCGCAGCTGCGCCAGGGCCCTCCTGGGGGCGGGGGCCCGCGCTGTCCACGTCCTCACCCTCGCCCGCGTCGTCCGACTGTAGGCCCTCCCGCGCGGGGGCCAGCGCCCGCGCGGCGCCAACCATCGACCGCGCCGCCGCCTCAAGGCGCACGCGGTCGTCCAGGGGGTCCGGCGTGTCCAGGCGCAAGAGCGCCTCCCCCTCCTGCATCAGAAAGATCACCCAGGCCCCCCTGGCCTGTGCCAGGCGCACAAAGGGGGCCAGGCGCTCCGGCGTGAAGTAGGCCGCAAAGGCCTCTCCGTCGCGCGCCCGGGCCACGAAAGGGCCGTCAAACCCCTCCAACCGGACGGGGACGACCCCGCCCACGTTCAGGTCCGGCGCGGCGGCCAGGGTCGTCATGTCACCCGTGGCCAAGACCCCAGCGCTGGGCATGTGGCCCTGGACAGAGACCTCTATGGTCGTGCGCTTCGTGGCCGTGCCGCGCCCGCCGGGACGGACATGCGCGCTCCCAAAAAGCGCAAAGGGCACCCCGCCCAAGGTGCCAGAAACCGTCGGGCACTCCATCAAGCGCGAGGGGAGCGCGTAGGCCAGGCCCCGCGCGGCGGCGAAGGCCCGCCACACACGCCTTTGGCGGAAGAGAATCACCAGGCTCCAGACGAAAAAGCCCACGATCGCCACCGCAGCCAGCAAGAGCAGGAAAGTAAGGAGGTTTGGCACCATCGTGGGACCAGCATAGCCCGTGCGTGCGGGCGGGCCAAGGGAGGGCCCAGAAGTTAGCTGTAGGGGGCCTTTTGGGCCAGGTTCATGGCGATCTGCGCCTCCCACTTGTCCCCGTTTTCCAGGAGCTTGTCCTTTGTGTAGAAAAGCTCCGTGCGCGTTTCCGTCCCGTACTCAAAGTTCGGGCCCTCCACGATGGCGTCCACGGGGCACGCCTCCTCACATAGACCACAGTAGATGCACTTGGTCATGTCTATGTCGTACCGCGTGGTCCGGCGGGAGCCATCGGGGCGGGGGGCAGCCTCAATGGTAATGGCCTGCGCGGGGCAAACGGCCTCACACAGCTTGCACGCTATGCACCGCTCCTCCCCATTCGGGTACCGCCGGAGCGCGTGCTCCCCCCGGAAGCGCGGAGACAGGGGGCCTTTCTCGTATGGATAGTTGATGGTCGCTCGGGGGACAAAGAGCATGTAGTGCAGCGTGAGCGCGAAGCCCCGCACAATCTCCACCAGGAAAAGGTTTTGCAAAAACCGGGGCATGAGGGTGAGTATAGTGCACGCGGGCGGGCGTGTCACGCCTTCCCCTGGACGGGGACGGCCCTGCCCTTGCCGTAAGGCCCTAGCGGGTGCTATGGACTGGGGCCATGGACGACACCCCCACACACCCCCCGATCGCGCTGGAAGACGAGATGCGGCAGTCCTACCTGGACTACGCCATGAGCGTCATCGTCAGCCGGGCCCTCCCGGACGTGCGCGACGGCCTGAAGCCCGTCCACCGGCGCATTTTTCACGCCATGCGCGAGGGGGGCTACACCCCCGACAAGGCGTACAAAAAATCCGCCCGCATCGTGGGGGACGTCATGGGCAAGTACCACCCGCACGGAGATCAGGCGATCTACGACGCCCTTGTGCGCCTCGCGCAGGACTTCTCCATGCGCCTGCCCCTGATCGACGGGCAGGGGAACTTCGGATCCATGGACGGGGACTCGCCCGCGCAGATGCGCTACACAGAGGCGCGCCTGGCCAAGGCCGCCATGGCCCTGCTGGAGGACATCGACAAAGACACGGTGGACTTCTGCCCGAATTACGACGAAAGCGCGAGTGAACCCGTGGTCCTGCCCGCGCGCATCCCCAACCTGCTGGTGAACGGCGCGGGGGGCATCGCCGTGGGGATGGCCACGAACATCCCCCCCCACAACCTGGGGGAGATTGTGGGCGCGTGCTGTGCCCTGCTGGACAACCCAGAGGCGGACGTGGAGGCCCTGGTGCCTGGCCCGGACTTCCCCACCGGGGCGCAGATTCTGGGCCGGGCGGGCATCCGCGCGGCGTACGCCACGGGACACGGCTCTATCACCATGCGTGCCACCACGCACATGGAAGAGATAGGCCGGCGCGGGGCCATCATCGTGGACGCGGTACCCTACCAGGTAAACAAGGCCCGGCTTCTGGAGCGCCTGGGGGAGGTCGCGCGGGAAAAAATCGTGGACGACATCGCCGCCGTCCGGGACGAGAGCGACCGGGAGGGGGTGCGCATCGTCATAGAGGTGAAGCCCGGCGCAAACGCGGAGGTCATCCTCAACCAGCTGTACAAATACACCGCGCTGCAGACGAACTTTTCCTGCAACATGGTGGCCCTGGACCACGGGCGCCCCCGGACCATGACCCTGCGGGACATGCTCACGGCCTTTGTGGCATTCCGGCAGGAGGTCATCCGCCGCCGCACGGCGTTTGAGCTGGCCCAGGCCCGGGCGCGGGCGCATGTCTTGGCCGGCCTGGCCGTAGCCGTGGCAAACATAGACGACATCATCGCCCTCATCCGGGGTGCCAAGAGCCCGGCCGAGGCGCGGGAGGGCCTGATGGCCCGAGCCTGGCCAGCGGGGGACGTAGCGCCCCTGATTGCCCTCATTGACGACCCAGCCCACCCCGTGGCCGCAGACGGCACCTACCGCCTGTCAGAGACACAGGCCAAGGCCATATTGGACCTGCGCCTACACCGCCTGACCGGCCTGGAGCGGGACAAAATCGGGCAGGAGCTCCGCGCCATCACAGACACCATCGCCGAATGCTTGGCCATCCTGGCCGACCACGAAAAACTTCTAGCCGTGGCCCGCGCAGAGCTGTTGGAGGTGAAGGAGAAATTCGCCACCCCCCGCCGCACACAGCTGGTGGACGCAGAGTTTGAGGTAGACATGGAGGACCTCATCCAGCGGGAGGACATGGTCGTCACCCTCACCCACGGGGGGTATATAAAGCGCGTGCCCCTGGCCACCTACCGCGCGCAGCGCCGCGGGGGCAAGGGCCGCTCAGCCGCCAACTTGAAGGACGAGGACTTCGTGGCCGACCTCTTCGTCGCCTCCACCCACACGCCCATTTTGTTTTTCACCACGCGCGGCATCGTCCACCGCCTGAAGGTCTATCATCTCCCCCTGGCCACGCCCCAGGCGCGAGGCAAGGCCCTGGTAAACCTTTTGCCTCTGGAGCCTGGCGAGGGCGTGGGGGTCTATATGCGCCTGCCAGAAGACGAGGCCGCGTGGGAGGGCCTGGACATCCTGTTCGCCACATCCCACGGCACAGTCCGCCGCAACCGCCTGACGGACTTCGCCAACATCCGCGCCTCCGGCCTCATCGCCATGAAACTGGGCGAAGGAGAGCGCCTGGTGTCCGTGCGCCTCGCGCGCGAGGGGGAGGAGATCCTGCTCACCACCCGCCTGGGCAAGGCCATGCGCTGCCCCGTGGCGGACATCCGCGTGTTCGCCGGGCGCACCTCCACAGGTGTGCGGGGCATCACCTTGGCCGCCGGGGACGAGGTCATCGCCATGTCCGTGGTCCGCGACGCGGGCGCAGAGGTCCTTTTGACCATATCCGAGGGCGGATTCGGCAAGCGCACCCCCGTGGGCGACTACCGCATGACCAAGCGCGGCGGGCGCGGCGTGGCCGCCATGTCCCTGACAGAGAAGAACGGCGGGGCCCTCGTGGCCGCCTTCCCCGTGGCCGATGGAGACCAGATCATGCTCGTCACCGACCAGGGCCAGATGCTCCGCACCCCCGTGGCGGGCATACGCGTCACAGGCCGCGCCGCCCAGGGCGTCACCCTCTTCCGCCTCGCCGAGGGGGAGCGCGTTGTCTCCGCCGCCCGCCTCGTTGAAGAAGACGATGCCGAAGAGGACGACGAGGGGACCGACACCGCCTAAAAGGCATGCCCAAGGGCCGGCCGCAGCGGGGGACTGCGGACTGCCTATGCAGCGGCAGAGCGGGCCCCGCGGCTACGCCAGAGTCTAGGGCGATTCCCCAATGGGGGCCCCTACGCTGCGGACGAGGCGGCGGCCTCTTCAGCGTCGGGCTGTTCTTCTTTTGCGTGCCATTGTTCCGGCTGAGAGGCCCGCTCCTCTTCGTCATCCGCGGAGATGGCGGCCCGGCCCGTCTTGGCCTGCATCTCCCCCTCGGCAGGGGTGCGGGCTATGTTCACCGTCACGATCGCACGGACCTCAGGATGGAGGGAGATCTCCACGGGGAACAGGCCGATGGAGCGGATGCCGGCCTTCAGGTCCACCTGGGCGCGGCCCACCGCGTGACCTGCCTGCTCGGACAAGGCGGCGGCGATGTCCCGGGCGGTGACGGAACCGTAGAGCTGCCCCCGCTCCCCGGCCTGGCGGATAAGGGTTATGAGGGCCCCCTCCAGCTCTGCACCCTGTCCGGCGGCGGCGTCGCGGCGGGCGGCATCCTCGGCCTCCAGCCGGGCGCGCTGCGCCTCAAAATAGGCCTTGTTCGCGGGTGTAGCGCGCAGGGCCTTCCCCTGCGGCAGAAGGCAGTTGCGGGCGTAACCGGGACGGACGCGCACGAGGTCTCCCATGGCGCCCAGCTTGTCCACACGCTGGAGAAGGATGAGTTCTGTTGCGGCCATGGCCGTGCGTCCTTTCTAGCTGCTGCGCCGGAGGGGCTCCGCCTCGGACCGGAGATAGGGCATGAGGCCCATGAACCGCGCGCGCTTGATGGCCCGCGCAAGAGCCCGCTGCTTTTTGGCGGACACATAGGTCATCCGGCTGGGGGTGATTTTGCCCCGCTCAGAGATATAGCGCAGGAGGGTCCGGGGGTCCTTCCAGTCTATGGTCTGTGCACCCTCGCCCGAGAAGGGGCAAGACTTCGGGCGGCGGAAAAAGGGGCGCTTTGCGGTGGGGGCGTTTGTGGCCGTCATGAGTCTTACGCTGCCTCCCTCTTGCGGGTGTCTTTGTGGTCGTCGTCCCTCTCGCGTCGGGCGATGATGGGCGAGGGAGCGGTGGACGGGGCCTCCAACTTCACAGTCAGGGCGCGCAGCACATCCTCGTTGAGGCGCATCTGCCGCTCCAGCTCCGCCACGGCCACGCCGGGAGTCTCGTGCTCTATCAGGACGTAGTGCCCACGGCGGTTCTTATTGATGCGATAAGCAAGGGTGCGCAGGCCCCAGGACTCCGTCTTGAGGATCTTGCCGCCCTGGTCGGTGATGACCTTCTGCAGGGCCACCGACAGCTCCTCCACCTGGGCCTCGCCCAAGTCCTGCCGCGCGATAAAAACAGTCTCATACACCGGCATGGCCAGCGATCCTCCTCTCGGTTTGTCCCGGCCCTCACGAGCCGGGGGGCAGCCGACGGGCACGCGCCGCCAGCAAGGTCAGGGAGGCTTATACACACCCCCCGCCCCCCGCGCAAGGGGGAAATGTTAGGTGCTCTCACGCCCCTACGCAGGCCACCAGATTTTGGTCAGGGGCAGGAGAGCGCGGGATTCCATGTCCATGGCCTCGTAGTTGACCAACACAAGCTCCACAAGATCATCTATATCTATAAGCGTGAGAGGAATAGAGGCCCGCTCGGCCTCATACCGGGCCTCTTTGGAAAAGCCACCCGTGCTTACATACAGCCCCTTATCGTCCTTGTGCCGCCCGCCCAGAAAACTGCGCACCTCGTGCGAGCCCATTTGTGAGTTGGGCCGGTGTTTGACCTCCACCACAATCCTGGGCTGCTCCAGGCCCAGCCCATCGGGCGAGGCGATAATATCCTTGCCGCGATCGCTTCCAGGGTGCGAGACCTGCGTCTTGTAGCCCATGGCGCGTAGAGCCCCGGCCACCAGCTCTTGCATCTCCTCCCAGTCCAGTTTTACGAGCCTATCCTTGATGAACTCACGCGCCTTTGTGCGTAGATCCTCCAGAAGCTCGCCTTCATCTACTGCGGCATTCTGGTCTTGCGGAAAATCCTGCGAGGGCACTGCCTCGCCGCTTATGGCTGCGTCTATCTCACGCACAGCGGCCTCCGGCACTTCAAAGACAGTGAGGATGGCGCCCAGAGAGTTTTTGGTCGGGACGGACAGACCATCGCGCCCGACCTGGTGCGTCCAGCGCACGCGCCTCTGGTTCCTTAGCCCTATAGGCCCGGCAGGGTCGTAGATATAGGACCCCTCCACAGTGCCCAGGTGATAGGTACGGGCCGAGGGGTCATAGGTCGCCACGCGGTCGCCAGGACGGATCGCGTGGGCAAACTTGTGAAGTTGGCTCCCAACAACCACAGCCTTCATAGGCTTATAGCCCGGCCAGGTGGCCTGCACCTTGGCAATCATCTGCTCTCGCGATGCCAGAGGCTGGAGAGACTCCATGTCTTCCCAGCCAACGCTCACCACTCCGCGTTCTATGAATTCTTGCGCAAGGCGACCGCCGTCACTGCGTATCATCCACATGGGTTTTCTCCTTTACAGTCTAGATGCTCCCCCATCGCCCTTTGGTAGTACTCGGCCACGATGGGGCGCTCGGCCTCGTCGCAGCGGTTCCAAAAGGCTGTGCGGAAGCCCTGGGCCCAGTCCCCGCCGAACAGGGTCGCGTTCTCGGCCCAGGTGAGGACGGTGCGGGGCGACATGACGGTGGAGATGTCCCCTGCCGCGAAGCCCTGCCGCGTGAGGTCCGCAACGCGGACCATCCGGCAGGCGTCCTCCTCGCCCAGGTCGGGCACCCGGGCGCAGATGATGGCGACCTCCGCGTCCTCTGGCAGGTAGTTCAAGGTCGTGACGATGTGCCACCGGTCCAGCTGCGCCTGGTTGAGCGCCTGCGTGCCGTGGTAGAGGCCCGAGGCGTCCCCCAGGCCCACGGTGTTTGCCGTGGCGAACAGCCGAAATGCCGGGTGCGGGCGGATGACCCGGTTCTGGTCCAGCAGGGTCAGGCACCCGTTGTCCTCAAGGAGGCGCTGGATAACAAACATGACGTCCGGGCGCCCGGCGTCGTACTCGTCCAGGACCAGCGCAACCGGGCGCTGCACCGCCCAGGGCAACAGACCCTCCATGTACTGCGTCACCTGCTTGCCCTCGCGCAGGACAATAGTGTCTTTGCCCAAAAGGTCCATGCGCGAGACGTGGGAGTCCAGGTTGATTCGCAAGCACGGCCAGTTCAGGCGGGCGGCCACCTGCTCGATATGCGTGGACTTACCCGTACCGTGCCAACCCTGGATAAGGGCGCGCCGATTGTGCGCGAAGCCCGCGAGGATGGTCAGAGTCGTGTCCGGGTCAAAGCGGTAGGCCTGGTCCACCTCCGGCACGGCTATACCCGGTGGAGCGGAGAACGCCGGCACGCGCCACGGGACAGTCACGCCAAAAACTGCCTTTGGGTCCACCTCCGAATCCGGAATGGTGGACAGGCCGTAGAGCGGGGGGGGTGCGTCGGGCTGTTGCGCCATAATGCGGCCAACATAGGGCCTGTGGGGCGTTGTGCCAAGGGCGATGAAGGGGGTAGTGTCCTCAGCACATGCCGCCAAAACGCATCAACCGTGTGCAGTACATGGCCGTTGTGCTCTCCTGCGCGGCGGCTTTTTTGGCTTTCTATTTCGTTTTGGGGTTTGTGGAGGCCCGCGTGGAGTCTGAGACGGATCTTGCCCGCAAAGCGACTTTGGCCACGTACGCAACCTGGTTTAAGTGGGCGCTCGTCGTGGCGTGCGCCCTTCTTTTGCTCTTGCATCAGTGGGCTATGATCGTGCGCCTCCACGACACGGGGCGGTCCTGGGGTGAGGCGCTCGCCACCAAAGGCCTCAAGCCAGAAGCCGTTTACTGGCTGTTTTGTGGGCCAAGCCAGCCGGAGGGGAGCGCCTATAGCCCTCCTCTGGGCGAGACGGCGGAACAGCACAGGCCCGAGCCCGCCATCGTCCGCCGCGACGGCCCTTAACGGCCCTTAGTCGTGCGCAGGCCCCATTTATTCGCATAGGGTGCTAGGCTAGTATGCGCCTTATGACCCAAATTGAAGACATTCTGACCGGCACAAACGCGGCGTATGTGGCGCAGATGTACGCGCGCTATCTGGCCGCGCCGACCAAGGTGGACGAGAGCTGGCGGGCGGTGTTTGATGCCCTGCCCACGACGCAGGCCGCGCTGCTTAGAGACATGGCAGGGGCATCCTGGACCCCACCAGCGCGGCGGGTCACGCCCCAGAGCTTTGACCGCCTGGGCGCGGGCGCGGGCATGGCCGGGGAGACCAGCCGCGCGCTGGAGGCCTCTGCCGCCCCGCGCGCGGGGCCCATCACCCAAGAGGCCCGGGCCACCGCGCTGGACTCCGTCCGGGCCCTCATGCTCATCCGGGCCTACCGCGCACGCGGGCACCTCTTGGCAGACCTGGACCCCCTGGGCCTGAAGGATCCTGGCTACCACCCAGAGCTGGACCCGGCGCACTACGGCTTCACCGGTGCAGACTACACCCGTCCCATCTTCCTGGACGGCGTGCTGGGCATGGAGCACGGGACCCTGACGGAGATCCTGGATGTCGTCCGGCAGACGTACTGCGGCAAAATCGGGGTGGAGTTCCTGCACCTCTATGACCCGGCGGAGAAAAGCTGGATACAGCGGCGGATTGAGGAGCCGCGCAACAAGACGGACTTCACCCATACGGGCAAGCAGGCGATCTTGAAGCGGCTGACGGAAGCCGAGCTGTTTGAGTCTTTCCTGCACAAGAAATACCCCGGCACAAAGCGCTTTGGCCTGGACGGGGGAGAGGTCCTTATCCCGGCTATAGAACAGATCATGAAGCGGGGGGGGCAGCTGGGACTCAAAGAGGTCGTCATCGGTATGTCTCACCGGGGGCGCCTAAACGTCCTCGCGCACGTGCTGAACAAGCCCATGACGGCCATATTCTCAGAGTTCCGGGGCGGCCCACGCGCGGGGGAGGACATTTTGGGCTCTGGCGACGTCAAGTACCATCTGGGGGCCTCTGGCTGTCGCACGTTTGACGAGAACCTGGTGTGCCTGTCTCTCGTGCCCAACCCCTCTCACCTAGAGGCCGTGAACCCGGTGGTGGAGGGCAGCGTCCGGGCCAAGCAGGTTCGGGCCCTAGACCGGGGGGGCAAGGGCGTCATGCCCCTTCTGCTCCACGGGGACGCGGCCTTCGCCGGGCAGGGGATTATTGCAGAAACCCTTATGATCTCGGAGCTCCCCGGCTACCGCGTGGGGGGGACCATCCACATCGTAGTGAACAACCAAATCGGCTTCACCACCATGCCGCAATACACCCGCAGCGGGCCGTACCCCACGGACGTGGCCAAGATGCTGGGAGCGCCCATTTTCCACGTCAACGGGGATGACCCAGAGGCCGTGGTGCACGTAGCCCGCATCGCCACAGAGTTCCGGCAGACCTTTGGCCGGGACGTGGTGGTAGACATCGTGTGCTACCGCCGCTTTGGCCACAACGAGGGGGACGAGCCTATGTTCACTCAGCCCCGCATGTACACCAAGATTGCAGCCTCAGAGACCTCACGGGCGCTCTACGCGCGACACCTTGTGGCCGAGGGCGTGCTGGACCAAGCCAGAGCAGAAGCCATGGAGAGCGAAGCGGTGGCGGCGCTTGAAGCCGCGTTTGCAGACACAGAGCACTACGCCCCAGAAAGCCCAGACATGTTCGGTGGCGCGTGGAAAGGCCTAACGCGGCCCGGCGCGGGGCCTCGCCGAGGAACCACGGCCGTCGCGCCAGAAGTGCTGGAGAGCGTGGGCCGGGCCCTGACCACCGTGCCGGAGGGATTCAGGGCGAACCGCAAGCTGCTGAGGCTCTTGAAAGCAAAAGAAAACATGCTCTCCGGTGACGCGCCCCTAGACTGGGCCACGGCGGAGGCCCTGGCCATGGGCAGCCTGGTGACGGAGGAGCATATCGTGCGCCTCTCAGGCCAGGACGTGGGCCGGGGGACCTTCAGCCAGAGACACGCCATATGGTACGATCAAGAAACAGAGGCCAAACACATACCGCTTGCGCATATCGGCCTAATCCCCAGTGGACGCAAGCCAGAGCGCCGGGGCAACGGCCTGTTCCACATCCACGACAGCCCCCTGTCCGAGGCCGCCGTGGCGGGCTTTGAATACGGCTACACCCTGGCCGATCCGCACGCCCTGGTGCTGTGGGAAGCGCAATTCGGAGACTTCGCCAACGGCGCACAAGTGCACATTGATCAGTTCCTGGCCGCCGGGGAGAGCAAGTGGGGCCAAATGTCGGGCCTTGTCCTGCTCCTCCCCCACGGATACGAGGGACAGGGGCCAGAACACTCCTCCGCCCGTGTGGAGCGCTTCCTCCAGCTCTCCGCCGAGGACAACTGGCAGGTGTGCAACTGCACTACCCCGGCGAACTATTTTCACGCCCTGCGGCGGCAGATGCACCGGGATTTCCGCAAGCCCCTCATCCTCTTCACGCCCAAAAGCCTGCTCCGCCACAAATTGGCCACCTCCCCCCTGGCGGACCTCACCGGCGACTCCGCCTTTCACCGCTTCCTGTGGGACGATGACAACGGCACACTGCACAAGGTCCGGCGGGTGGTGCTGTGTTCCGGAAAGGTCTATTATGACCTGCTGGAGACTCGGCGGGCGCGGGGAACCCGCGATGTCGCCTTAATCCGCGTGGAGCAGCTCTACCCCTTCCCCGCAGACGCTTTGGCCAAGGAAATCGGGCGGCACGCGCGGGCAGAGGTCGTGTGGTGCCAGGAAGAGCCCCAAAATCAGGGCGCGTGGACCTTTGTGGCCCCTTTGATTGAAGGCCTTGACGGCCGCCGCCCCCGCTACATCGGGCGGCCCGCCGCCGCCGCGCCCGCCACCGGACTCATGGCCCGGCATATGGCGGAGCAGAAGGCCATCGTGGATGCGGCGTTGGGGTGAAACGAGCGCAGGACGGTGTCTGGAGGTATGAGGCCGGTGGTGCTACGTCTGGCCCATGGCCGTCTACACCCCTCTCACACGCGCCCAGGTCGCGGCCTTTCTCGCGGCCTATGACCTAGGCGCGCTGGAGCGGCACGAGGGCATCGCCCAGGGCGTGTCCAACACGAACTACCACGTCTTCACGAGCCGGGGGCGCTACATCCTGACGTTGTTTGAGCCCCGGCGCATGAAGGCCGCCGAGGCGCCGTTCTTCCTGGACTTCATGGCGCATGTGGGCGCGCGCGGCATCCCGTGCCCGCAACCCATCACGGCGCGGGACGGAGCGGCGCTGCGCACACTGGCCGACAAACCGGCGGTGCTTTTGCCCTTCCTGCCGGGGCGGGAGATCCTGGACGCAGACCTAACGCCCGACCACTGTGCGCAAATGGGTGCCTTGACGGCGCGCCTGCACCTGGCCGCAGCGGATTTCCCCCAGAGGCGCGTGAATCCAATGGGCGCTTCGTGCCTTGCTGGTATGGCCCATGCGCTCCAACCCCATATGGGCCTTCACAGCCGCGGTCTCAGAGCCCTTGTGGATGAAGAGCTTGTACACATCGCGCAGCACTGGCCACGGAACCTGCCCGCAGGGGTGGTGCACGCCGATCTGTTCCCAGACAACGTGTTTTTTGAAGACGAAGGGCTCGCTGCGGTTATAGACTTCTATATGTCTTGCACAGATTTTTACGCTTACGATCTGTCCGTCACACTCAACGCGTGGTGCTTTGGTCCGGGGCCGGCGCAGGCTGCGTTCCTGGAATCTTATGAGGCCGTGCGGCCTCTGTCTGAAGCGGAGCGCGCGGCCCTGCCAGTCCTGCGCCGCGCGGCAGCCTTGCGCTTTGTCCTAACCCGTCTAGAGGAGCTGACGCAGCACGATCCAGCCACGATGATGACTCCCAAGGATCCCGGTGAATATATAGACAAACTCCTATGCCTACGGGGGGAGGCGTGAGCGAGGCGCCCGTTGTCGTCCTGGTGCGCCCGCAACTGGCCAAGAACATCGGCGCTGCGGCGCGGGCGGCGCGGTGCGGGGGCATAAAAACGCTGCGCTTGGTTGCGCCCCGCCCCGGCTCCTGGCCCCACCCAGCAGCACAGGCTATGGCCGCCGGTGCGCTGGACGGCCTGGACATGCAGGTGTGCGCGGCTCTGCCCGATGCTGTGGCGGACTGCCGCGCGGTTTATGCTTTCACGGCCCGGCGTCGGGACATCGCCAAACCCTTTTTCGCCCCACGCGGGGCCATGGCAGCCGTGCAGCACAAAACCGCCCTGGTGTTCGGCGCGGAGCGCGAGGGGCTGACGAATGATGAGGTTGCGCGCGCCACAGCCCTGGTGCACATCCCCACGGCGGGCGATTTTACCTCCCTAAACCTCGCGCAGGCCGTGATGGTCGCGGCGTATGAGTGGGCCCAGCGCGCCGCGCCGCAAGCGCCTTCGGCCAATGAAAGGCCCGCGCAACAGTCTGACCTAGAGGGGTTCTTCTCCCGTCTGGAGGAAGCGCTGGGCCGCGCGCACTTCTTCCGCTCTGCGGACATGCGCCCGGCGATGATACGCAACATCCGGGCCTGCCTCGCCCGCGCCGCGCCCAGTGCACAGGAGGTGCGCACCTGGCACGGCATCGTCACCGCCTTGACGGGGGGTAAGGGGGCCGTATAGGGTCCGCCCGAGATCTCAAAGGAGACACGCCTATGACCTTCTGTGACACCGCATGGGCCCGCGTGCGCAGCATGATTGACGCTATATACGACTTACCCTTTAACCAGGAGTTGGCTTCCGGGACGCTCTCCCAAGAACGGTTTGCCACCTATATGATCCAAGACTCTCTGTATTTGGTGGCGTTTTCCCGGACTTTGTCCCTGGCCGCAGCGCGCACCCCGTCTGGCGATGTGGCTGCCATGGACACCCTGACGCACGCCGCGCGGGAAGTTTTGGTTGCGGAGCGCATGCTGCACGAGAGTTATTTTCGGCGCTTTGGGGTTGATCCCGCCCAGGCCGCAGCGGCAGAGATGAACCCCTCCTGTGCGGCCTACACCAATTTTTTGCTGGCCAGCGCGCAGGAAGGCAGCTGGGGCGAGACCGTTGCGGCTGTTCTGCCCTGCATATGGATCTACGCCGAGGCCGGAAAGCACATCGCCGCCATCGCTGCGCCGGATAACCCCTATCAGGCCTGGATAGACACCTATGTCGACCCTGGATTCCAGAAAATGTCGTCCGACGCCCAGGCCGTGGCCAACAGGGCCGCCGCTGCGGTCGGCGCGGAGGCGCGGGCGCGCATGCTGGAACGCTTTGTGGTGTCTACGCGCTACGAATGGATGTTCTGGAACGCGGCCTATAACCAGGAAGACTGGCCCGATGTATCCGCCGGCAAGCGATTGGGCGCTTGATATGGGCCGTGTTGTCCTCCTGCCTGGCGACGGCATCGGCCCCGAGATTATGGCCGAAGCCGAGAAGGTCATCGCAGCCCTGGGCGGCGACATCGCGGTGCAGCATGGCCTGGTCGGCGGCGCGTCAATAGCCGCGCACGGCGTGCCCCTCACGGACGAGACCCTGGCCCAGGCCCGAGCGGCAGACGCGGTCTTGCTGGCCTGCGTGGGCGGCCCACGCTGGACAAACGTGGCCTATGACAAGCGTCCGGAAGCCGGGCTGCTGCGCCTGCGCAAAGACTTGGACTTGTTCGCGAATCTGCGTCCGGCGATCGTGTTTGACGCCCTGGTGGACGCCTCCACATTAAAACCCGACATTGTGCGCGGTCTGGACATCCTGATTGTGCGCGAGCTGACCGGCGGGGTGTATTTTGGGCAGCCGCGAGGAGTGGAGACCTTACCCGATGGGCAGCGGCGGGGCGTGAACACCCATGTCTACACCTCAGGTGAGATCACGCGCTTGGGCCATGTGGCCTTTGACCTCGCACGCAAGCGGCGGAGCAAGGTCACGTCCTGCGAAAAGTCCAACGTGATGGAGGCCGGTCTGCTCTGGCGCGAGGAGATGGCCGCGCTCCATGCTGCGGAGTACCCTGACGTGACGCTGGAGCACATGTTGGCCGACAACTGCGCCATGCAATTGTTGCGCAACCCGTCGCAGTTCGATGTCATCGCCACGGACAACCTGTTCGGCGACATGCTGTCCGATGAGGCCGCGATGCTCACGGGCTCCCTGGGCATGCTGCCCTCCGCGTCCCTGGGCGCGCCGGGGGCACCAGGACTCTACGAACCCGTGCACGGCTCGGCCCCTGATATTGCTGGGCGCGGGGTGGCCAACCCGTGCGCGATGATTTTGTCCTTGGCCATGGCCCTGCGCTATTCCCTGGGGTTGCCCGAAGCCGCCGACCGGGTGGAGGCCGCGGTTCAGGGCGCGCTGGATGGTGCGCGCACGCCCGATATTGCTGCGGATGGTATACCTGTTGTCTCTACGGCGCAGATGGGCGATGCGGTGGTGGCGCGGCTGTGACGCTCCCGCCTCGCCCTTTTGTTTATGCCATTCTGGACCCAGACGTGCACGGCGACGTGGTAAACGCAGCGCACCGGGCGTCGGCCGGCGCTGGGCTCTTGCAACTCCGCGCGAAGGGCTGGGACGCGCGCAGCATTATAGAGGCCGGGCGCGCGATAAAGGCCGCAGTGCGAGTGCCCCTCATCATAAACGACCGGGCTGACCTGGCCCTGGCCGCCGGTGCGAACGGCGTGCACCTGGGGCAGAGCGACCTGCCCTATGCTGCGGCCCGGTCTATCCTGGGCCCTAAAGCCATCATAGGCGCAACGGCCTTCATCGCGCAGCATTTTGCCGCCCTGGACCCGGCCATCGTAGACTACGCGGGCACGGGCCCGGTCTATCCAACCTTAACCAAGCCGAACAAACCCGTGCTCGGCTTGGTAGACTTTTCTGCGCTAGTGCACGCATCCCCCGTGCCCGTGGTGGGCATCGGGGGCATCACGGCGGACAACGCCGCGCCCGTTATCACCGCCGGTGCGGCGGGTGTGGCTGTGCTGCGCGCTGCAGAGAGCGCGCGCGTCATACAGGAGGCCATAAACCCATGATTCCCAATGTTCTCACCATAGCAGGCTCTGACCCCTCCGGCGGAGCCGGCATCCAGGCGGACCTGAAGACCTTCGCCGCGCTGGGCACCTACGGCATGGCGGCGCTCACGGCCCTCACGGCCCAGAACACCCGGGGCGTGCGGGCCGTCCATGGCCTCCCAGCAGACTTTGTGGCCGCACAGGTCCAGGCCGTCCTGGACGACGTGCGCGTGGACGCGGCGAAGATCGGCATGGCCGGGGAAGCGGCAGTCATAGAGGCCCTGGCGGGCCTCCTTGCCTCCCGGAAGCCCCCCCACCTGGTCGTGGACCCCGTCATGGTCGCGGCCAGCGGAGACATGCTGCTATCCAAAGAGTCCGCACAGGCCCTGCGCACGCACCTGGTGCCCCTGGCGGACGTGCTGACCCCAAACCTGCCCGAGGCCGCAGCGTTCCTGGGCTGCGCCCTGCCGCAGGAAGAGGCCGCCAAGGCCCTTTTGGACCTGGGGCCGCGGGCTGTACTGCTCAAGGGTGGGCACGCACAGGGCGCAGAAAGCACGGATGTTTACGTTGACCGCTCCGGCGCTGTGCTGCACCTGTCCGCCCCGCGCATAGACACCCGCGCCACGCACGGCACCGGCTGCACACTGGCCGCCGCTCTTGCGGCGTATCTGGCCCTGGGCGCAGACGGGCCAGGTGCCGCGCGCGCGGCGAAGGCCTTTGTGACCGGGGCCATCACGGGCGCGGACGCCCTGGAGGTGGGCTCCGGCCACGGGCCCGTGAACCACCTGTGGCAAACGGCCTAGAGCGGCCAGCGGGGCCGCGCGGGCACGGACAGGCTATGCGCCTCCACCAGGCCCGCGCGCAGGCGCTCCGTCCCGGCCCAGGCGACCATCGCCGCGTTGTCCCCGCACAGCGCGGGCGGCGGCGCAACAAAGCGGGCGGGTAGGGCCCCCAGTGCCGCACGCACAGCCCCGTTCGCGGCCACACCCCCGGCGGCCACAAGAGTGCTTGCGCCTGTGGCGTTAAGCGCTTGCCCGCACCGGTCAGCCAGAACCTCGGCCACGGCGTCCTGCAGCGCACGGGCCAGGGGGGCCATGGCGGCCCGCGCCTTGGGCAGACCTTCCGCAGCTATCCGCACGGCGGTCTTCAGGCCAGAAAAGGAAAAATCACACCCAGGCCGCCCCCGCATCGGACGGGGCAGGACGAAGACACCACCATCGCGGGCCTCGGCCGCCAAGCGCTCCACCGCCGGGCCGCCAGGCTGCTCTAAGCCCATGACTTTGGCCGATTTGTCCAGGCACTCCCCCGCAGCGTCGTCCAGCGTCTGGCCCAAGAGGCGGTAAGCGCCAACGCCCCGCACCTCCAGAATCTGCGTGTGCCCGCCGGACACCAACAACAACAGATAGGGAAAGGCAATTCCGTCCGTCAGGCGCGCCGTCAGGGCGTGCGCCTCCAGGTGGTTTACGGGCACGAACGGCACATCCCGCGCGGCGGCGATCGCCTTGCCCAGCACGGACCCCACCATCACCCCGCCGATAAGGCCCGGCCCACAGGTGGCGGCCACGGCATCCACGCCAGCCATGCCGCACGCCGCCTCGGCCAGGGCGCGCGTCACCACGCCGGGCAGGTGCGCAATGTGCGCCCGCGCGGCAACCTCTGGCACCACGCCGCCGAAGGGCGCGTGCTCGGCCAGCTGGGACACCACACAGTTGGACAGAATGCGCCGGTCCCCCGTCACAACCGCCGCTGCGGTCTCGTCGCAACTGGTCTCTATGCCCAAAACCCGCATTTACTGAGCGTCTTCTGGGACACCGTCGGTCTGCGCCGCCCGGTGGGCGATAAGGCGCGCGGCCAGGGCGTCGTCCCCCAGGGCCAAGATGCTACACGCCAGAAGGGCGGCGTTCCCCGCACCACCTATAGCCAGGGTCCCCACGGGCACGCCTGCAGGCATCTGCACGATGGACAGAAGGGAGTCCATGCCCTTCAGGGCCTTGGACTTCACCGGCACGCCCAGAACAGGCAGGTGCGTCAGGGCCGCCACCATGCCGGGCAGGTGCGCCGCGCCGCCTGCGCCCGCGATGATGACCTTCAGGCCACGCGCTGCCGCGCTGCGCGCATAGGTGTACAGACGCTCCGGCGTGCGGTGGGCAGAGACCACCTTGGCTTCATGCGGCACGCCCAGCGCGTCCAGAACCTCTGCGGCGGCGGCCATGGTGGGCCAGTCACTGCGCGAGCCCATGATGACGCCCACAAGGGGTTTTGCGGTTTTTTGCGGCACAGTCTATGCTCCAGGGTTATGGACCTCACCCTCTATAACTCCCTCACGCGCCGGAAGGAAGCCGTGGCGCCCATAGAGCCAGGCCACCTGCGGCTGTACGCCTGCGGGCCGACGGTCTATGGACCCGCGCACATCGGCAATGCGCGCATGGCGGTGGTGTTTGACCTGCTGGTGCGGGTGGCGCGGGCCCTGTTCCCGCGCGTCACCTATGTCTCCAACATCACGGACGTGGACGACAAGATCATCGCCGCCGCCCGCGCATCGGGGGAGGACATCGCAGCCATCACCGAAAAATACACGCTCATATATAATGAGGACATGGCCGCCCTGGGCTGCGCCCCGCCGGACGTTCAGCCCAGGGCGACGGCGCACATCGGGGACATGGTGGCACTTGTCCAGGGCCTGTTGGACAGGGGCCATGCGTATGCTGCGGACGGGCACGTTCTGTTCCACGTCCCGTCCTATGCGGGGTACGGGGCCCTGTCCGGCCGCAGCCGGGAGGAGCAGGTCGCGGGGGCCCGCGTGGAGGTAGCCCCGTACAAGCGCGACCCCGCCGACTTTGTGCTGTGGAAGCCCGCCGCGCCCGATGAGCCGGGCTGGGACAGCCCCTGGGGCCGGGGGCGGCCCGGGTGGCACATTGAGTGCAGCGCCATGTCGCAGCACCACCTGGGCCTGCCCTTTGACATCCACGGCGGCGGGTCGGACCTGAAGTTCCCGCATCACGAGAACGAGATCGCGCAGTCGTGCTGCGCCCACGGGGTTTTGGACGACCCGGCGACGTACGCGCGCATGTGGGTCCACAACGGGTTTGTCACCGTGGCGGGGGAGAAGATGGCCAAGAGTGTGGGCAACATCCTCCTCGCGCATGATTTGCTACGCGCGCACGAGGGGGCCGCCCTGCGCCTGGCCCTCTTGTCTGCGCACTATCGCCAGCCGCTGGACTGGACGGACGGGACGCTTCACGCCGCGGCAAAAAACCTGGCCGCCCTGCGCCGCGCGGCCACAGAACCGGGGGAGGTCCCCACGCCGGTGCTGGGGGCGCTGTGCGACGACCTGAACACGCCGGCAGCGATCTCTGAGGCGCTGCGCGCGGCCAAGGCCGGGGACGGGGCCGGCGTCGCCGCGACCATGGACCTGATGGGCTTGGACCGCGCTGCGCCTAAGGAGGCCGCAGACCCCCGCATAGACGCGCTGCTGCAAGAACGGCAAGCGGCCCGCGCGGCAAAAGACTTCGCCCGCGCGGACGCCATCCGCGATCAGCTTGCTGCCGAGGGCGTTACCATAGAGGACACCCCCGCCGGGCCGAGGTGGCAGCGCAGCCGCTAGGGCCTTGAGACGCAGGCCCGCCGCTGTATACTCCCCGGCATGGCGGGACACTCCAAATGGGCAAACATCCAGCACCGGAAGGGCAAGCAGGACGCCGTGCGCGGTCGCCTGTTCTCAAAGCTGGCGCGGGAAATCGCCGTCGCGGCCAAGCTGGGCGACCCTGACCCAGCGATAAACCCGCGCCTGCGCCTAGCGGTGGACACGGCCAAGGCCAACTCCATGCCCAAGGACAACATTGAGCGCGCGATCGCCAAGGGCGCGGGCGGCGGCGAGGGCGAGGACTATGAAGACGTGCGCTACGAGGGCTATGGCCCCGGCGGCGTGGCCCTGGTGATTGAGGCTCTGACCGACAACCGCAACCGCACGGCAGCGGAGGTGCGCTCTCTTCTGTCCAAGAACGGGGGCAACCTGGGGGAGACCGGCTGCGTGGGCTTTATGTTTGACCGGGTGGGTGAGGTGTTCTACCCCACGGGCGACGCCCAGGCCGTGTTTGAGGCTGCGCTGGAGGCCGGCGCGCAGGATGTGGAGAGCGACGCGGACGGGCACCTTGTCACCACAGCGGTGGAGGACTTCGCCGCCGTGCGCGACGCGCTTGTCGCCGCCTTCGGCCCTCCGGGGCGGGCGGGCCTGACCTGGCGGCCCAACGTCACAGCGGCGGTGACAGACGCAGACACCGCGCGGACGCTCTTAAAGCTGGTGGACGCGCTGGAGGACAGCGATGACGTCCAACACGTCACCACCAACGCGGACATAGACGACGCCCTGATGGAGGGGCTGATGGAGGCATAAGCGAACAGCACCTCACCCAAACACCTCCCCCGCGTACACGCCCCACAGGGACGCCTTGTCCACCCAGCCGGAATAACCGCCGGCCTCGGCCCGGCACCAGCCCTCTTCACATGCGTCCAGGTGCAGCAGGGCCCCTGGCTCCACACGGGCCGCGGCGCGCCCGTCCGGGCTGGGTGTGCGGCGCAAGACAGCAGCCTGGGTCGTGATGGCCATACGGCGACCAGAGAGCAAGGCCTTGTGCACCCAGCCCTTTGTGCCGTCGGCATCGCGCACTTTGCGCCAGTGGTCGTACTCCAAGATGATCTCCACGGGCAGGCCCTTTTGCCGATACACAACGCGCACCGGATAATGCGTGCCCGGCCCGGTGCGCAGGTTGGCCTCCCCCGCGCCGAGGGACGCAAAGCGCGGCAGGGGCAGGCCCGTTACGTGGAACGGGTCTGGCTCCGTAGCCACGGCGGCGGGAAGAGCCAGCAAGAAATATGCTATAAAGAGAAAAGATGTATATTTGTATAGCCTATCCGATGAGACCAGCAAGCTTGTCATAGATTTTCTCGGCATCTCTAATATCCCGGATACGCACCCCGCTTTTGGCCTGCAGATCGTGACCCGATGCAGGTGTCGACAGTATTATTGTTCCTAGACCAAAAAGCTTCTGCAAAAATCCACGCCTTAAATTGACTTCTGTGACTCTATCGTATTTGATGATCTTTCTCTCTATCATCAAAAAACCTTCATAGTACTCTAGATTTTTTGAGAAAAATCTATACTCTGTTTTTTCATAAGTTTTTCTATATAAATAATATACACAGAGAAATACACACAGGAATATAATCAGAGAGGCGCAAGATACAATTATCCAAATAGGTATATCAATATCAAGAGCCTGAAGTAAAAATGCAAAGGGAATTGTTGTAAATACTGCCACAAGAGAGGCTGTTATGGCGGGACCGAAAGACCTAGAAAGAGCAACCCATACCACAAAGACGGGCTTAAGAACCATAATGGGTCTTCTATCTTCATTTACGATTTCTCTTTCTGTACTATCTTTTCTTGATAGACGGGTGCCGCATTTAGCGCAAAAAGCTGCCCCATCGCCCAACTCCGATCCGCACTGAGAGCAAAACATACTAAAAGATTCCTCAAGGTGTTTGATGTTTGGGAATCGGGGATATGCGTTCAAGAGATTTTTTGCAACCCCCAGGCCCTGAAGATCTTGAACATCTACACCCCCTGCGCTATACTAAAAGGTGCGGTGCCTCGCAAGGGGTGCGGCTATGGCGTTGACAACGCCGGTGCGGAATAGGGGCCTTGGACCCGGGGGCGGTACCCGGCGGCTCCACCAGAATGCGGGGCAATAGCCGCATTCCGGCGGGGCCGAAATAGGATCGACAGGGCCCGGTAAAGGCACGCGGTGGCGCTCGGTTGGACCCGCCGTTATCGGGACACAAAGCGATAGTTGCCAATGACAACATCGTCTTACGCGTAGCCGCCAACGACGACTTCGCCGTCGTCGCTGACGAAAAAATGGCCGCCTAATCGGGTGACCATTCTGCTGCGATAATCCCCGGCGGCTAGACCCCGCCGGGTGGGGCTTTCCCGGGTGGGCCCAGCAACAGAAACCACCCGGGGCTTACCTCCACACCCGATCTGTGCTTAAACGGGGCGCATGAGCACCGACAGAGACCCAGCCACCATCCTGGCACGCACCGGCGTGGGGGCGGACTCGGCGTACGGCGCGGTCATGCCGCCGATCTACACCTCCTCCACCTTCATCCACCCGGGGCTAGACAACAAAAATCCCTATGACTACGCCCGCACGCGCTGCCCCAACCGGGACACGCTGGCGCGCATGCTGGCGGAGCTGGAGGGCGGCGCGGCCACGCATGTAGTGAACTCTGGCATGGCCGCGATTACCCTGGTGCTGCACCTGTTAAAGCCCGACGACCTGCTGCTCGCGCCGTACGACTGCTATGGCCGCGCGTATGCCCTTATGCGCGCGCTGGCCGAGAAAGGCCATTTTCGGCTGGAGTTCTTGGACACCTACGACACGGATGCGATGCGTGCGGCGCTGGCGACGCAAAAACCCCGGATGCTGTTCGTCGAGTCGCCCTCCAACCCCGTGATGCGCGTGGCGGACATCCCAGCCCTGGTGCCCGCCGCGAAGGCCGTCGGCACCCTCGTCGTGTGCGACACCACCTTCATGACCCCCCTGCGCCTGCGGCCCCTGGAACACGGGGCGGACATCGCCCTGTGTTCCACCACCAAATACATGAACGGCCACTCTGACGTCGTGGGCGGGGCCGTCACCTGCGCGGACATGGCGCTGTGGGAAGAGCTGGACTTCTGGGCCAACTCCCTGGGCCTGTCCGCCGACGCGCACTCCTGCCACATGACCCTGCGCGGCGCGCGTACCCTGCCCCTGCGCCTGGCCAAGGCAGAGGACAACGCCATGGCGGTGGCGCGGTTCCTGGACGCGCACCCTGCGGTGCTCGCCACGCATTACCCCGGCCTGGAAGACCACCCGCACCACGCCCGGGCCAAGGCGCAGCAGTCCGGCTTTGGCGCGATAGTGAGCTTTGCGGTCGCTCCGGAGTCCGTGCAGAAGGTGGCCGAGGGCACGCGCCTGTTTGCCCTTGCGCAGTCCCTGGGCGGCGTGGAGAGCCTCATCAATCACCCGGCGTCCATGACGCACTTCGCCATGGGGCCGGAGGCGCAGGCCCGCGCCGGCGTGACGCGGGGCCTGTTGCGCCTGTCCGTGGGCATAGAGGCCGCGCAGGACCTGATCGCGGACCTGGAGCAGGCGCTAGCTCTTTGCTGCACCGCAGCATAGATCTTTGCCGCCAAAAGGAACAAATGGTGTATACTCGGACCCGTGAGCGGGACTCTTGCCCCAGTCTTGCTTTAACGCGACGAGAGGGCGATGCCACTGCGCCACCGCCGCGCCGCCGCCCAGCCACCACTGAGATGCCGCTGCGCCACCGCCGTGATACCGCCCAGATACCGCCGTGATGCCGTTTTGGTGGCGCTGTCACCCGAAACTTCCCGGAAATGCGTATGTGTGTGCCTATAGGGTTTGCTATAAAGGTCTGCCCACCACCGGCGTGGAGGGGCGGGCGGCGTCCTGGGGCGCGATGAGGCCGGCTCTATAGGCCGCCCGCCCGGCCTCCACGGCCTGCGCAAAGGCCCGCGCCATGGCCACCGGATCGCGGGCCCGCGCCACGGCGGTGTTCAGCAGCACCGCGTCCGCCCCCAGCTCCATCGCCGCCGCGGCGTGGCTCGGCGCGCCCAGCCCCGCGTCCACCACCAGGGCCGCGTCTGGGAAGCGCGCGCGCAGGCGCTTGAGGCGCCCCGGTGCCTCCACGCCGCGCCCCGTCCCTATGGGCGCGCCCCAGGGCATGAGCACGCGGCAGCCCAAAGCGTATAGCTTCTGGGCCAGGGCCAAGTCCTCCGTCATGTACGGGAACACGGTAAAGCCGTCCTGCACCAGCGCCCCCGCCGCCTCTGCGAGGGCAAACGAGTCCGGCGCGAGGGTGTAGTCATCCGCGATGGTCTCTAGCTTTATCCAGTGCGTGCCAAACACCTCCCGCGCCATGTGGGCCGTGGTGATGGCGTCCCGCGCTGTGGCACAGCCCGCCGTGTTGGGCAGGACCGGCACCCCTGTGGCGCGGATGAGGTCCCAGAACTTCGCGCCTGTACCGCCGCCGGCCTGCTCCCGCCGGAGGGAGACTGTGACAAGGCCGGGGCGAGCGGCCTCAATCGCGCGGTTCAGGACGTCAGGGGAGGGGTAGCCCGCCGTACCCAGGAACAAGCGCGTGGGCAAGGCCACGCCGTCTATCACCAGAGCACCTTCCATGGGGAGAGAGTGTAGAGCCTGGGGGGCCCGGCGGGAAGGGCCGCCACAAAAAACCCGCCGGGGGCACGAAACCCCCGGCGGGCAGAAAGTGGCCTATTGGCCTAGGCTAGCTGCTCATGCGCACATAGATGCCGCAGAGCGGGGCCGAGTTGGCGCTGTTGTAAAAGCTCCCGGCCGCCGCAGCTGTGGCGCAGTTGGCCTTACCGGTGCCCCCAAAGCCCCGCACAGAGCCAGAGGCAGGCGAACCATCGTCGCGCTTGCGGTCTATGATCTCGGCCTCCTTGGGCGTCAAGGCCGCAGCCGGGGGTGCTGCGGTCACTACCGCTCCGGCACTGCCTTTGATCACAAGGTACTGCCCGACCTGCATGGTGGTGGGACCACCGGCGAGACTGATCAGTCCCGGGAAATCACTGGCCGCACCGGTCACGGTGCTTCCGACCTCAAAGCCTATAGAGCCACCCCCTATAGGGGCTTTAGGCAGGCCAGCACCATAACCGTTGGTTCCGTTCCCAACTTGGAAGTCGGCGCTGATGAGATCCACGTTGGACAGTTGGTGCCAAGCGGCCATGGCCTCAGAGTTTGCGGGCTTAACGGCCCCGGGGGCTTGTTCCAACCGACCGTTGCCAGCCCCAGCAGCCGGCGTGAGACAAGGTGCCGCCGCACAGTTCGGTATGCGTTGGGTTGAGTTTGCGATGTCGCCCGGGATGCCCCCAAACATGTCATAGAAGTTGGAGAAGGCCGCGTCAAAGGCGTCTATATCCGCCGCGGTGCGGGTCAGCTGCGCATTTGCAATCATCTGCCGCCCCTGGAGGACGCCTCCGATAAGCAGGCCGATGATGACGAGGACGATGGCCAGCTCAACGAGCGTAAAGCCGCGCTCCCCGCGTCTGGTTTGTGTTGGGTGTGTCATTGTCTGGGTCTCCCTAGTTGGTTTACGTGAACGGGGCCTCGCGGACGCGCGGCGTGCGTACTGTGTACACGATTCTTGCGCCGCGAAACACCCCTTCCTCCTTCCAGCATGGCGCGGATTTTGTTAACAGTCTATGAATTTTGGGGCCTTTGACCCCCAGTGCAGCAGGGCGAGCCCTCATATGGACAAAATGAAGAGCATCGGTGCGGACTCACCCCTCCTGCTCCACCACTTTGGGCACCACGAAGAAACCCGCGCGGGCCTCGGGCGCGTTGGCCAGGACCGCCGCCGCCTGCCCACCCTCCGTGACCGCGTCCACGCGCTCCAGCGTAGTGGTGGTCCCGTGCGGGCTGGCCAGGGGCTCCACCTCATCGGTGTCCGCCGCGCCCATCTGCTCCACAAAGCCCAGGATGCGGGTCATGTGCGGCGCAGTGGCCTCGGCCTCCCCCGGCTCCAGGGCCAGGCGGGCCAGGTGCGCGATTTTTTCCACGGCGGCTGCGTCCATGTGCTACCCCATACCCCATGCCGGTGGGGCCCATCAAGGACATTGCAGCTGCCGCTCCCAGGGGCCGGGCCCTTTTGGCCCTGGATGTGGGCGCCAAGACCATCGGGCTGGCCCTGTCCGACGCATCCTGGCGCATGGCCCTGCCCGTGGGGACCCTCCGGCGGGGCAAGTTCGCTGCGGACGCAGCGGCGCTGGCCCGGCTTATGGCGCAGCACGCTGCGGAGGGCCTGGTCGTGGGCTGGCCCCTGCGCATGGACGGGTCCGTGGGACCACGGGCGCAGAGCGCGCGGGACTTTGCCACAGAGCTGCGCCGGGCGCTGGGCGGGGACCCGTGGATCGCCCTGGTGGACGAGCGCCTGACCACGGCCGCAGCCCTGACGGCCCTGGGGGGGGCGCACCCACGGCGGGCAAAGGCGCGGGGTGCCCTGGACGCCCTGGCCGCGCAGGCGATTTTGGAGAGCGCCCTGTCGGCCCTTATCGGGCCGGCATAACCGGCATAAAAGGTCTTGACGTGCGTGGTCGGGGTGAGAGGATTCGAACCTCCGGCCTCATCGTCCCGAACGATGCGCGCTACCAGGCTGCGCCACACCCCGTGGCCCCAGACAGGGGGATTGTTTAGCGCGCCCGCCGCCCCCTTGGCAATGCGTTTTGCCTTGGTATAAATCTGTGGACATGACTTGGGACAAATCCAAAGCGCCATCGCGCATCTATCTGGGGCCGGAGGCCGCGCCGCGGCGGGCGTTTCTCTACGCCATGGGCATGACGGAGGCGCAGATAAACGGGCCCCTCGTCGGTGTGGCCACAGCGTGGAACGAGGCCGCGCCGTGCAACATCACCCTCATGCGCCAGGCCAAGGCGGTGCAGGGCGGCGTGGGCGAGTCTGGGGCTGCGGGCCGCATCTTCGGCACCATCACCGTCACGGACGGCATCGCCATGGGACACGCGGGCATGTTTGCCTCCCTGCCCTCGCGGGAGGTGATTGCGGACTCTGTGGAGCTGACCATGCTGGGCCATGGGTACGACGCCCTGGTGGGCATCGCGGGGTGCGACAAGTCCCTGCCCGGCATGATGATGGCCATGGTCCGCCTGAACGTGCCGAGCGTGTTCCTCTACGGCGGGACCATCCTGCCCGGCCGCTTCCGGGGCAAGGACGCGGACATCGTCACGGTCTTTGAGGGCGTGGGCCAGCACGCCGCAGGGAAGATGAGCGACGCAGACCTGCGCGAGCTGGAGTGCTGCGCCTGCCCCGGCGGGGGGGCCTGCGGGGGGCAGTTCACCGCGAACACTATGGCCTGCGCGAGCGAGGCCCTGGGCCTGGCCCTGCCGAACTCCGCCGGCACGCCTGCGGAGTATGAGAGCCGGGACGCCTACGCCGCAGCCTCCGGGCAAGCCGTGGTGGATCTGTTGCACCGTAGCGGGCCCCTGCCGCGGGACATTGTGACGCGCAAGAGTCTGGAGAACGCCGCTGCCGTCGTGGCCGCAACAGGCGGCTCCACAAATGCAGCGCTGCACCTGCCAGCCATCGCGCACGAGGCCGGGATAGACTTTGACCTCTTTGCCGTGGGGGCGGTGTTCGCCCGCACGCCCTACATCGCGGACCTGCGCCCCGGCGGGCGGTACGTGGCCAAGGACCTTTACGACATCGGCGGCGTGGGCGTGGTGATTGCGGAGCTGCTGCGGGGGGGGCACCTGCACGGCGACTGCCTGACCGTCACGGGCAAGACCCTGGCCGAGAACTATGCCCATGTGGCGCTGCCCGCCGGGCAGGACGTCGTCCGGCCCCTGTCCGCGCCCCTCAGCCCCACGGGTGGGGTGGTGGCGCTCAAAGGCTCCCTCGCACCAGAAGGGGCGATTGTAAAGGTCGCCGGCATGGCCGAGGAGGCCCTGCGGTTTGAGGGCCCCGCCCGCGTGTTTGAGGGGGAGGAGGCCGCCCTGGCCGCCGTCTTGGCCCGGCAGTACAAGGACGGGGACGTCATCGTGATCCGGCAAGAGGGGCCGCGCGGCGGGCCGGGTATGCGGGAGATGCTCTCCACCACCGCTGCACTGTACGGGCAGGGGGCCAAGGTCGCCCTCGTCACCGACGGGCGCTTTTCCGGTGGCACGCGCGGCTTGTGCATCGGCCACGTGGGGCCAGAGGCCGCGTGCGGCGGGCCCATTGGCCTACTGCGCGACGGAGACATCATCCGGATCGACGCTGCAGCGGGCACCCTGGACGTAGACCTCTCCGAGGCCGATCTGGCCGCGCGGCGCAAGGCCTGGCAGCCCGCCACGCCACGCTATACCTCCGGCACCCTGTCAAAATACGCCGCCCAGGTCGGCCCCGCGCGGACGGGGGCCACGACGCACGCCGGGGGATGTGTGTAGGATAGGGCCATGCCCGACCTGTTCACCGCTGACACCCCTCGCCCGCTGGCAGACCGCCTGCGACCCCAGACCCTGACAGAAGTTGTGGGACAAGAAGCCGTCACCACCCGCCTGGCGCAGATGGTCGCGGGCGCGCACCTGTCCTCCCTCATCCTGTGGGGCCCGCCGGGCTGCGGCAAGACGACCATCGCCCGCATCCTGGCGCGGGAGGCTGGCCTGCCGTTTGCGCAGCTCTCAGCCATTTTCGCGGGGGTCAAGGACCTGAAGGCCGTGTTTGACGAGGCCCGCCAGCGGGGCGGGGCGACCCTGCTGTTCGTGGACGAGATCCACCGGTTTATGAAGTCCCAGCAGGACGCCTTCCTGCCCGTGCTGGAGGACGGGACCATTGTGCTCATCGGCGCAACGACAGAAAACCCGTCGTTTGAACTCAACGCTGCGCTTCTCTCCCGCTGCCAAACGTTTGTGCTGCACCGCCTGGGACCAGAGGCCCTAGACGCCTTATTGCGCCGCGCCGAGAGCACCGCGGAGCAAGAGCTGCCCCTCACGCCGGAGGCCCGGGCGGCCCTCATCGCCATGGCGGACGGAGACGGACGTTATGCCCTGACGCTGGCGGAGCAGGTCTTTGCGCAGAACGAAGCCCTGGACACGGCCGCCCTGGCCGCCCTCACACAAAGGCGCGCGCCCATGTACGACAAGGGTGGCGACGGGCACTATGACTTGATCTCAGCCCTGCATAAGTCCGTACGGGGGAGCGACCCGGACGCCGCGCTGTACTGGCTCGCGCGGATGCTAGCCGGGGGGGAGGACCCCCACTTCATCGCCCGGCGCATGACCCGCATGGCGGTGGAGGACATCGGCCTGGCAGACCCGGCGGCACTGCCGCAGTGCATAGCGGCATGGCAGGCGTATGCGCGCCTGGGCACGCCGGAGGGGGACTTGGCCCTGGCCCAGGCGGTGGTGTATCTGGCCACCGCGCCAAAGTCCGTGGGGGTGTACAAGGCGTTCGGGGCAGCGAACCGCACAGCAAAAGAGTCTGGCTCTCTGCCCCCGCCCCGGCACGCCGTGAACGCCCCCACGCGCTTGATGAAGGCCCTGGGCCACGGCGCAGGGTATGTCTATGACCCCGACACGCCCGAGAGCTTCGCGGGCCAGGACCACTTCCCCGAGGGCATGGAGCGGCGGGTGTTCTACCGCCCAGCCGAACGGGGCTTTGAGCGTGAAATCTCCAAGCGCCTAGCCTACTGGGCTAAACTCCGCGCAGGACAGAGATAAGGGCGTGAATATGCTCCGGCGGGGTGTGCTTGTGCACCCCATGGCCGAGGTTGAACACGAAAGGCCCACCGGAAAGGGCAGCGCGGATGCGCCGAACTTCGGCGTCCAGGGCCCGGCCCCCAGCCAAGAGGCACGCGGGGTCCAAGTTGCCTTGCACGGGCCAGCGAGGCTGAAGGTGCTCTGCAGCCCATGCGGCGTCCACCCGCTCGTCCAGCCCTAAAGCGTCCACGCCTGTGGTCTGCGCATACGTTGCCCAGCCCTGGGTCAGACCCCTGGGGAAGCCGATGATGGGCGTATCGGGTGCGGCGGCCCGGACCCGCTCCACCACGGCCCGCGTGGGCTCCACCACCCAGCGGGGCACGTCTGGGCACAGCCCGGCCCAGCTCTCAAAAATCTGCAGCGCATCCGCCCCCACGCGGGCCTGTTCCACCAGATGCCCCGCCGTGGTCTCCACCAGGGCGGCCATAAGGGGGCCTATTTCCCCCCGCCACGCCGCCGCACGAGCGGGCATAAAATCCCCACCACGGCCAGAAAGCATATAGCACGCCAGGGTCCATGGCCCACCCGCAAAGCCTATAAGGGCCTTGTCTGCAGGGAGTGCGTCACGTACGCGCCGGATGGTGTCATACACAAAGCCGATGCGGGAGAGATCAAAATCCAAAGATGGGGGTACAGGCCCCAGGACAGGTCCTTGCCCCTCGTGAAATGCTACGTCCTGCCCCAACGCATATGGTGCGACCAAAATGTCAGAAAAGAGGATTGCGGCATCCAAGCCAAACCGCCGAACAGGCTGGAGGGTTACCTCAGACGCGAGAACGGGATCAGAGGCCATGGCCCAAAAGCCCCCGGCCTTAGCGCGCAGCGCGCGGTACTCTGGCAAGTACCGCCCCGCCTGCCGCATAAGCCACAGAGGGGGCGCATCCAGGCGCTCACCACGCAGGGCGCGCAAAAGGTTTGGAGCGGTCATGTCCCCCCTTCCTATATCTTCCTTCTTTTAAGAGAAAGGTTGTTCTTGTTATTGGGGCTGGGGATTGCGGGGGAGGAATCGCTGCCCACAGGGTGCCCACAGATTGGCCCCGCAGGTCTATCCAGGATACACGGCGATTCGCCCCGATTCGTCCCCGCTTTGGGGTTAATGACCCTTTGTTCCGTGCACAGGGGGGATACACGCCCCCTTTCCGCGCGGATCAGTTCGGGGTAGAGTTGCCCACTCTTTTGCCCACAGATTTTGGGCCCGATTCGCCCACCGTTTTGGCCACAGCATGTCTGCTTTTGAGAAACTGTCTTTGCATGAGGCTACCCCGATTCTGGACGCAGCGTCCCCGCGACTGCACGGGGCCTTGCCCCCGGCGCACGCCACCACCCTCTTGGCGCGGACGTTGCCCTTTTTGCCAGGCTGGCGGCAGGTGGACTTGTCCGGAGATGTGGGTGGAACGACTGTGCGGCGATCTTTTTTATACAGAGCGGGAGAGGTCGTGCCTGAGGACGGGCAGGCCCAGACGCTTTATGCCCTTAGGCCCGCGATTACGCAGGAGACCATTCTGCCCTACGCCCGGTTTTTTTTCGCCTGGGCGCGCGGGCCCCACGGGCGATTTCACCTTGTGGAGGGCCCAGAGGACCTTGCCTGGGTCTCGGACATGTTGACCGCCGTGCGACGGGAGGTGGCCGCTATACTCCGCCCCCTCACACTGCTGGGCCGTGGACCGGGCGATACATTTCTTCTCACAGGGTGCTTTGTTCTTGCCCGGAGTCTGTTTTTGGCACGCGTCGCTGTAGGCCCAGATGGGGTGGTCAATCTGAGCGAAGAGACTGTAATGCTTCAAAACTTGCCTGTCCGAGATGAGGCCTTGGGCGAGTGGGGCTAGCGTTTGCGGAGACACGGGTGGACACAGGTGAACACAGGTGGTAAGGGAGACATATGGCACAGCATCGTCCTTTTTTGTGTGCTCTGGTCTCTGCCGCGCTTGTCCTGCCCGCGTGTGGAGACACGATAAAAACCGAAGCCAAGTACCCCACAGGTGCGGATCGGGCCGGGGCTCCTGACATATACAGCAAGCCCGACTCGATTTTTGGCCCTGATGGCCTCACCCTTGGTGGGGACAGAGGCAAGAAGGCAGACCTGGACGGCATTGTAGTCAACGGGTACTTGTGGCGGGCCGCGCTGGACACGGTGTCTTTCACGCCTTTGAGCAGCGTGGACCCGTTCGGCGGCGTTATCCTCACGGACTGGTACAGCCCGCCCGAAGAACCAGGGGAGCGCTTGAAGCTGAATGTGTTTATCACAGGATCCCAGCTCCGCGCTGAGGGCGTGACGGTCCGCGTGTTCCGCCAGGTGCGCAAAGACGGGGGCTGGGCCGATACAGATTCGGACCTCTCCACTGGGCGAACCATAGAGGACGCCATATTGACTCGTGCCCGGCAGCTGCGCCTCGCGCAGGTGGAGTAGGCGCGCCCTTATCTGGGCCCCAACCGAAAAGCGACCCAACCACAAAAAATATGCTTGCCGGAATTACGGGGCTCTTGTACCATGGCGTGCATCATGGAAGCGGTCCTATTCACTCTCTACGTCTTTGCGGTGATCTTTGCCGCGCTTATGGCCCTTCTCGCAGCATGGTCCGACATATCGGGCATGGTGATAGACAACATCTATTCCATCCTTACCGCCGTGGCCTTCGTGGTGGGGTATGGGGCTCTTGTGGGTGCGGGGAAGGACGGCGCGGCCTTCGGCGCTCTGTGGCAGCACCTCGCCTCCGGCGGTGGCGTTTTGGTTGTCACTATGGCCATGTTCGGCTTGAAGTGGCTGGGTGCTGGAGACTCAAAGCTGGCCAGCGCTTGCGCTCTGTGGACCGCTGCACCCGGCGGGCTTATCACCTTTCTTGTGGCGGCGTCTCTCGCGGGGGGCGTTTTGGCTCTGGCCACCCTTGCGATTCGGCAATGGAAGCCCTTGCACAACCCAGACGCGGGCAGCTGGGTAGGCCGGGCCCAGGCAGGCGATGGCTCTGTGCCCTATGGCGCGGCGATTGCGGCGGGCTTTGTGATCGCCATAATACAAGCCGGATACTTTAACTTCGTGGCCATAGGGGCCATAGACGCGAGCCGCCTGTAGGTGAATCTGTGGGCAGCCTGTGGATAAACGTTCCCCGCCCGCCTTTTGTCTGTTGCCCGGCTGTGCTACCCTGATTCGCGTGTGTTTACCTTTCCTGGCCTCATCGACTTCCTGAGGGGGCGACCTAAATGAACAAGCAAGTCATCATCGTCACGGGGGCCCTGGCCGTGGTCGTGCTCCTCGTGGCCGTTGTGGTCATCCTTATGCTCGGCGCGAAACCCCCGCCGAAGCCGGAGGTCGTGGCTGAGGGCCCCAAGCCTGTGCCCAAGACGTATGTCTTGGTTGCGGCTAGGGACCTAAACCGGGGCATAGAGCCGGGCGCGGCTGACCTCACCTGGGCGGAAAGGCCGGAAGGAGAGCCTGCGCCGCTTGAGGACGGTGAAGCGCCGGACCCCCGCGACCTCACCCGCTTGCCGCTTGCGGCCATCACAGGCAAGGACGCCAACGCACCCACGAGCGGACGCTTGAAGGGCCGCCTGCGCCGAGACGTTCTGGCCGGAGAGCCGGTGATAAAAGCCGATATGGTCCAAGGCGACAATGTGCTGTCTATCGCTTTGGCTCCGGGCATGCGTGCCATGACCATCGGTATAGACGCCGAGGCCTCCGTTGCCGGATTCATCTGGCCCGGGGACTATGTGGACGTGATGCTGACCTATAAGTACGCAAAGAAGTTGGATTTTGACGATAGGAACCCCTCTGTCAGAATTATGCAGGGTCGCACTGTGGGCTCTGTGGTGTCTGAGGTTGTACTGCAAAATGTCCGCGTTTTGGCTATTGACCAGGACGCCAAAAAGCCCGCCGGGGAGGTGGGGCAGGTGGGCAAGACCGTCACACTGGCCCTGACCACGCAACAAGCGGAAGTCCTGGGCGTTGCTGCGAAGATGGGAGACTTGACTTTGATCCTGCGTGGCCTGGGAGATGAGGAAGAGGTGGAGCGTGATTGGCCCACGCCCACAGACGCGCGGGTCTCGGGTATCAACGAGGAGATGGTTCAGAACTACCTCAAAATCAAAGCTGCCCTGGAAGAACAGGGCAAGGGCAACGATCCCGTGATGGTTTATGAGGGCGGCGACGCCCAGAAGGTCGACGGAGGAGAGAGGTGATGCTGCGTAAACAGATCCCAGTGGCCACTTTCCGCCTGGCTCTTGCCATTGCGTGTGTTTGCTTCATCTTGTCTGCGAGCGTAGCCCAGGCTGCGGCCCCCGTTACTCTCCGCCAGGGTAAGGCCCAGATTGTTTCTTTGCCCGCCGCCGTGGCGGACGTCATGGTCGCCGACCCCAACATCGTGGAGGTCCAGGCCGTCCAGTCCAACAAGCTTTATGTCGTGGGCCTGGCCGTGGGCAACACCAACGTCATCGCCCTGGATGCGGAGGGCAACACCCTGAACACCCTGGATGTCCATGTGGCTATGGACACTCAAACACTCCAAAGCTCTTTGGATTCCCTTTTCCCCGACGAGGACGTCACGGTCAGCGCCATGGGCACACAGCTTATCCTCCAGGGCACGGTCTCTAGCCCCGGCGTGGCGAACAAGGTGCAGAGCGTGGTGGCGTACTACCTCTCGGGCGTTTTCGGGGAAGAATTTGAGGCGCTGGGCGACAAGGCCACCATCCTTTTGGAGGTGCAGGGAGAGCAGCAGGTGATGCTCAAGGTCCGCCTGGTGGAGGCGTCGCGGTCCATTGCGCGCAATCTTGGCGTGCAAACTTTCCTGAACGGGATGGCGACAGAGGGTGGGGGGTTTGAGTTCACAGAGCCGGGCACCGGCGGGCAGTGGGCCTTCGGCGCGCCCCGGGGGGCGCCGCCCGGCGTTTTGGGGCAGTCCCTTATCTCTCGCTCTTCCGCGCCCTTGGATGACCCCATAGTGGAAACATCCCTTGCTCTGTGGACAGGCGCGGACGCCTTCCAGTACCTGGGCTTCACCCTCAAGGCACTGGAAACCGAAGGCCTGGTCAATATTTTGGCCGAGCCGAACCTGACCGCCGTGTCGGGCGAAACAGCCGGGTTTCTGGCCGGTGGGGAGTTCCCCGTGCCTGTGGGCCGGGACCGGGAGGGAAACATCATTATAGAGTTTAAGCAGTTCGGGGTTTCGCTCAACTTCCGCCCCCTCGTGCTCTCTGAGGACCGCATCAGCTTACAACTGAAGACCGAGGTCTCCTCCCTGGACTTCAGCAACGCAGAGCAAGCAGGGGACCTGACCATCCCTGGCCTGGACGTCCGCAAGGCGTCCACAACGGTGGAGGTGCCCAGCGGGGCCACCTTGATGATCGCGGGGATTTTGCAGTCCGAGACCCTGAAAAACATTTCTGGCCTGCCGGGGGTGAAGAATACGCCTATCCTGGGGGATCTCATGTCCTCAGACAGCTTCACGCGTAGCGAGACGGAGCTGGTTGTGATGGTGACGCCTTATCTGGTCAAGCCCTTTGGGCACAAGGGGCTGGACGCCGAGGCCACGCCAGAGCCCGCGCAGGCTCCCGCGCTGGAGCGGGCGTTTCTGGCGAATGTGCAAAAGGCCTTTGGGCCCAAGGCTCTGGCCAAACTGACGACGGAAGGGGGGCGGTATGGCTACCTGGTGGAGTAAAGCGGTCCTCTTTCTGCCCGCAGCGTGCCTTCTGGGCGGGTGCGGGGTGCTGGAGATGCTGGACCCGCAGCACGGGATAGACATGAACGCCCCAACCTATATGAACCCGCACAAAATCCGCCTTGTCCAGGGCAGGGAGTACCGCGAGGTCGCAGCGGCGGACGTCACCTCGGCCCTGGTGGGCGACCTCGCCCGGACCTATGCCAACGCGGGCGGCGGGCCCCTGGACCTCGTGGTCACGTATCCCCCCACGAGCGCCAAGGCTGCGCAAGAGGCCCGCAGCCGCGCAGACATCATCGCCCGCGACCTCCGCCGCGCCGGTGTACGGGATGTTCGCACCGCAGCCCTGCCCGCAGAGGGCCCCGCCCTGGTGACCTTCTCCTTCACCACCTACGCGGCCCGCGCCCCCGAGGAATGTGATCCCATGCCCGGCGTGGACGGCCTGGGCGCGGAACTGGACCGCGACTACCCCATGGGCTGCGCCGTGGCTACGGCGCACGCCAAGCAGATCGCCCATCCGGCGGATCTTCTGGGCGAGGACAAAGCCCTGCCGCCCCGCCACGGCCAGCGCGTGGGCCAAATGCTGGAGGATTACCGCCATGGCGTGCCCAACCAAGAGCTGGGCGGGGAGAGTGCATCCGGGGAGTAGGCTTTGTTGTGCGACGCACAAAACTCTGCTACCATGCCTTGCGTGGCTTTGCCCTTTGTTAACTTTTGTTCCCTACCCTGCCCCGTGAGGAGGCCCGCGCCATGACCGACATCGCCTATATAGAGAATACGACTTACGACGAGATGGTTGAGGGCCAGAGCGCAGAGATTTCTCGCGTCCTGCGCGCCGAGGACATAGACCTTTTCGCCGTCATGTCTGAGGACGTAAACCCCGCCCACCTGGATGACGATTACGCCAAGGCCAGCATGTTCCAGAAGGTCATCGCCCACGGCATGTGGGGCGGGGCCCTTATCTCCGCCGTTCTGGGCACAGAGCTGCCCGGCCCAGGCACAATCTACCTGAAGCAGTCCCTGGCTTTTCGCCGCCCGGTGTATGTCGGGGACAAGGTGACGGTGCGCGTGACCGTGCGGGAGAAGAAGGACAAGGGCCGTGTGCTCCTGGACTGCGTCTGCCTGAATCAAGAGGGGGAAGAGGTCATCACGGGGGAGGCCGAGGTCATCGCGCCCAAGGAGAAAGTTCGCCGCCCCCGCGTCACCCTGCCTGACGTCCACCTGCACGAGCGGGGGGTCCGCTACCGCGAGATCATCGCCCGTGCAAGCAACCTGGACCCGATCACGGTCGCCGTTGTCCAGCCCTGCGACGAGGCCTCTTTGTCCGGCGCCCTCGCGGCCCAGGCTAGGGGCATCATCACCCCGGTCCTTGTTGGCCCAAAGAATCAGATACGGGCCGCCGCGCGGCAGGCGGATTTGCCCCTTTCTGGCATAACCATCATAGACGCACCGAATGGTGCCGCCGCCGCAGAAGCTGCCGTGGCTCTGGCCAAGGCTGGGCGCGTAGACGCAATTATGAAGGGCGTCTTGGACACAGAGGAATTTCTGAACCCCATACGCGACGAGAGCAGGGGCCTGCACACCGGGCGGTACATGACCCACGCCGTGGTCCTGGACGTTCCGCACTACCCCAAGCCCCTGTTCATCACGGACGCGGCCATGATCCGTTGGCCCACGCTCGCCAAAAAGAAGGACATCATCCAAAACGCCATAGACCTCGCGCACGCCCTGGGCATCCCCTGCCCGAAAGTTGCGCTCCTGTCTGCCGTGGAAAAAGTCGTGGAGCGCATCCCCTCCACCGTGGAGGCTGCAGCCCTGTGGCAGATGGCCAACCGGGGGCAGATCACGGGCGGCATCCTGGACGGGCCCATCGCTTTTGAGAACGCTGTGTCGCCCGCCGTGGCAACCATGAAGGGCTTTAATTCCCCCGTGGCCGGGGACGCAGACATCCTTATCGCCCCGGACCTAGAGGCCGGGAGCCTCATGGCCAAGCAGCTTATCTACCTCTCCGGTGCGGAGGCCGCAGGCCTCATCCTCGGTGCAAAGGTCCCGATTATCCTCACCTCCCGCGCCGGGGACCTGCTTTCCCGCCTTGCGGGCGCATCCTTCGCACAGCTGATGGTCCACCACCGCCTCGGCACCCTGGACGCTGTGGCCTGACCCCTTCCCTCTAATGCGGTGGAGGGAGCGGAGCGGGCACACGCTAGCCGCCCAGACGTCAAAACACGATATGGCTTTTTATGTGCGTACGGGCGTGCTATACCTCCGTCACCATGAAGCTAGTTTCCGGCAACGCGAACCCTGCCCTGGCCCAAGCAATTGCGGACTATTTGCACACGCCGCTGACCGGCGCGGTGTTTAAGCGCTTTCCGGACCGCGAGATTTTTGTGGAGATCGAGGGCAATGTCCGGGGCGCAGATGTGTTTGTCATCCAGTCCACGTCGTACCCCGCGAACGACCACCTGATGGAGCTGCTTATCGCTGTGGATGCGCTTAAGCGCGGCTCGGCGCGGCGGGTGACGGCGGTTATCCCGTATTTCGGCTACGCCCGGCAGGACCGCAAGACTGGCTCCCGCACGCCTATCACGGCCAAGCTGGTGGCGGACATTCTCACTGCGGCGGGGGTCCACCGTGTTCTGACCCTGGAGCTGCACGCCGCGCAGATACAGGGCTTTTTTGACGTACCTGTAGACAATCTCATCGTGTCCCCCGTCTTCCGCCCACACATAGAAACCCGCTTTGACGGGGAGCGGGTGTGCATCGTCTCCCCAGACGTCGGGGGCGTGGTCCGTGCGCGGGGCATGGCGGGCCGCCTGGGGGCGGACCTGGCCATCATAGACAAGCGCCGCTCCGCCCCCGGGGAGAGCAAGGTTATGCACGTAATAGGGGATGTCGCGGACAAGGTTTGCATCCTCGTGGACGACATCATCGACTCCGGCGGGACGCTGTGCCAGGCGGCGGCGGCACTGTCTGCAAACGGCGCCAAGGCGGTTTACGCCTATGTGGTGCACGGGGTGCTCTCCGGCCCGGCGCTGGAGCGGGTGGCCGCCTCTCCCCTCAACAGCTTGGTCATCACAGACTCCATCGCGGCGACGGAGGCGGTTTCTGCGGCCAAGGGCATAGAGCGCGTGTCCGTGGCGGCCCTTCTGGGCGAGGCCGTGCTGCGCGTGCACGAGGAGCGCTCTATCTCAGAGCTGTTCCGGTAGGGTGCGGGCCCGCCTTCCCCGCGCTGCGGGGGTGGTGTAGAACGCCCGTATGCCCGCACTCCCGCAGCATGTGGCCCTTATCATGGACGGCAACGGGCGGTGGGCTGCGCGGCGCGGTCTTCCGCGCATAGAGGGCCACCGGCGCGGAGCAGGCGCGCTGCTTGGCCTTGTGAGCTGCGCCGCCCGGGACGGGGTTAAGACCCTGACTGTGTTTGGCTTTTCCACGGAGAACTGGCACCGTCCGCCGCAGGAGGTGGAGGGCCTGATGGCCCTATTGCGGCACTATCTGAAGGCTGAAGTGACAGAGCTACACACCAACAATGTGCTGCTGCGCGTCATTGGGGATCGCGCGGCGCTGCCCCCTGATATTGTGACCCTTATTCAGGACGCAGAGGCCTTGACGGCGGGCAATGCTGGTCTGGTCCTGGTCGTGGCGCTGAACTACGGCGGGCGCGCGGACATTCTCCGGGCGTGCCAGAGGTTGGCCGCCGCCGGAGGCCCGTGGCGCGAAGACGCTCTGGCGGGGCACCTGTACACCGCTGGCCTGCCACCGCCGGACCTGTTGATCCGCACGGCGGGGGAGCGGCGGTTGTCCAACTTCCTGCTGTGGGACCTGGCGTACACAGAGCTGCACTTCACGGACGTTCTGTGGCCCGATTTTGGCGAGGCGGACTGGCGCGCGGCCCTGGCCGACTTCGCGAGGCGTGAGCGGCGGTTTGGAGGGCTAGGCACATGACGTCCCTTCAAAAACGCCTTGCGTCCGCCGCCGTCCTGGCCCCTCTGGCGGGCATTATCCTGTGGCACGGCGGGTGGCCGTTTGCAGCCATGGTTGTTTTGGTGGCTGCACTGGCCCTTATAGAGTGGACGGCCCTGGCTCGCCGCTCTCGCCGCCCCTGGGCCTTTGGAGCAACGGGCCTTGCCTATGTGGGACTGGCCGTCTACGGCGCACACTTTCTCCATGGCATAGGAGACCATATCAAGATACCCGGCCTCTATATGATGGATGGCGACTTTGCCTTCTGGTTCTTTGTCTGTTTGATATTAAGCGATGTATTCGCATATGTATTCGGAAAACTGTTTAAGGGACCTAAGGTGTTTCCTAGAATCAGTCCAAACAAAACCTGGAGCGGTGTTGTTGGCGCGTGTGTAGGTCCTGCCTTGCCGCTAGCGTTTTTCGGGTGGCTTTATGGTGATATGAGAATGTGTCTCTGGGGGGGGTGCGGATCCTTGGAAGACAGCCTCTTCATAGCACTCTACACAGTCGTTGGAATCTTTGCTGGATGTGCAGTTGGCCTTTTAGGCCAGGCGGGCGACCTCCTCATCTCCGCCCTCAAGCGCGCGGCGGGGGTTAAGGACTCCGGGGATCTGATACCCGGGCACGGGGGCGTGCTGGACCGCGTGGACTCCCTCCTCCTGCCCTGCGCGCTGTTCGGCCTGTGGGCCCTGCTCGCATGACTCGGACCGTCACCATCCTGGGCGCGACGGGCTCCGTGGGTCGCGCGGCGGCGGATGTCATTGCGTCCGCGCCGGGGCGGTTTTCGGTCCAGGCCGTCACGGCCCGGCGGGACGCGGGGGGTCTGGCGGCCATGGCCATGTCTTTGAATGCCCAGCGGGCCGTCCTGGCAGAAGCAGAGCGCTATCAAGCTCTTAAAGACGCACTGGCCGGGACGGGCATAGAGGTCGCAGCGGGCCCCGAGGCCGTGGAGCAGGCCGCAGCGCTCCCGGCGGACATCACCATCGCGGCCATCGTGGGCCTCGCGGGCCTGCGCCCTCTCATGCGCGCCATGGAGCAGGGGCGCACGGTGGCCATCGCGAACAAGGAGCCGCTGGTGGCCGCCGGGCCCCTGGTCCTGGCCGCCGCCCGCCGCCACAACACAACGATCCTGCCCCTGGACAGCGAGCACAACGGGGTGTTCCAGGTCTTTGATAAAAAAGGGCTGGAGCGCATTACCCTCACGGCCTCGGGCGGGCCGTTTTGGGGCTGGAGCGCGAAAAAAATGGCCAATGCCACGCCGGAGGAGGCCCTGGCCCACCCGAAGTGGCGCATGGGGGCCAAAATATCGGTGGACAGCGCGACCATGGCGAACAAGGCCCTGGAGGTCATGGAGGCATACCACCTCTTTGGCCTGCCCGCGCACAAGATAGACGTCCTCATCCACCCGCAATCTGTGGTGCACGGCATGGCGGAATACGCCGACGGTTCCGTCCTGGCGCACATGGGGCCCAACGACATGCGCACGCCCATCGCGCACGCCCTGGCCTGGCCGGACCGGATGCCCACGCCGGGCCGCCGTCTTTGCCTCAGAGATTTCACAAACCTGGAGTTTTTCCCCCCAGACCACGCGCGCTTCCCCGCCCTCCAGCGGGGGTACGAGGCCCTGGCCGCCGGGCCGGCGGCGTGCGTGGCGTTCAATGCCGCCAATGAGGTCGCGGTGGGGGCCTTCCTGGCCGGGCGCATACCCTTTTCCGAGATAATACGCTGTATTGACAGGGGGCTAGAGGCCGCGCCCACAGGCCCCGTGGATACTCTGGACGCCATTGAGGCCCTGGACGCTACTGCCAGGAAAGCAGTAGAGGAAACCCTGTAATCTTAGCATGGCCATATCCCGCAAAACAGGCAAAGAGCCCTTCCGCGCCGGGGGCTGCCCGCTGGGCGCGGACCTTTTGTCCTTTTGGCAGTGGTCGGCATCGGAATAAACCGGCAGCCTGAAGCGCCTATCCCCGCCGCAAGCGGCGTGGTATTATGGTGCTTCCTGGTCGGCTGCCTTTTTTAGGAGGTGCGCCCCAAGGGGCGGGGAATAAGACCCGGAGAGATTGAAGGAGGCCGCATGACGCAGCTAACGGTGCATGGTCAAAAAGTGGATACCGTTTTTGAGTTGTTGGGGAACGACGAAAACGCCATGACCTATAGCCTTGGCTGGGCGCTTGCAAAGTGCAATGGCTTTTGTCAGGGGCTAGCTGGGATGTTGGGCATTCAAGACGGTTTTTCTGACGCCGTGCATATACGTTTGCAGGATCATTTCAAAGAAAAAGGATTTACCGACATTGAAATCATCGATCCCGGTAGATTCCATATTATTATTGAAGCGAAGCGCGGCTTTAACATTCCCTTTCGAGAACAACTGGAAAAATATGCAGACAGGCTCCACGCCAGCGCAGACACAAAAGCGGAGAAGATGCTGCTGGTACTGGCAGAATCAGACCGCGAAGAGCAATGGCTTGCGCAGCGTGCACCAACCCATGTTAAACAGGTGGTGGTTCAGGCGATTTCGTGGCGACGATTTCAGAAAATGGCGATCACTTGCGCGGCAAAAACCATGGCGCATTCTGAGAAAAGGCTGCTCCGCCAGCTTATTGAATATTTAGAGAAGGTAACCATTATGCAAAACCAAACGTCCAACCTTGTATATGTTGTTTCCGTCAGCGATGAGGTGTTTTTCAAAGACAAAGGAATCAGCTTTGTTGATGTTATCGAAAAACATCAGAAATATTTCCATCCGGTCGGCAATCGTTGGCCGATAGAGCCGCCAAACTATATAGGCTTTCGATATTACGGCAAACTGCAATCAATTCATCACATAGAATCTTACAGGGTGATTGAGGATTATCAGGAAGCTTTCAATCTGTCATCTCCACACCCAACCGGCGAAAAGCACTATCTTTATGAGCTGGGAACAGCAATTCGTCCGCCCAGGGAGGTGAGAACGATTGACAAAGCCAAAGGCTATACGCAGATACAGCGATCCGCACGTTGTGAATGTTTCATAGATCTATTGCTTACTTGTGACAGCGTGTCCGAGGCTTTTGCAAAAACAAAGTTGCGTCTGAATAAACCGGCAGCCTGAAGCGCCTATCCCCGCCGCAAGCGGCGGTGTATTACGGCGCTATCCTGGTCGTCTGCCTTTTTTGGGAGGTGCGCCCCAAGGGGCGGGGAATGAGACCCGGAGAGATTTAACGGGCAACGCCCTGCGCGGCATCCTGGCCGAGTATATCGTGGGCCTGGCCACCCGCGCCCACCATACCACCCGCACGGAATGGGAGGCCTATGACCTGGAAACGCCGCAGGGTGTGAAGATAGAGGTAAAATCCGCCGCGTATGTTCAGAGCTGGGCCCAGAAGGGCCCCTCGCGCATTGCGTTTAGTATCAAGCCTTCGCGGGCCTGGGACGCCCAAAGCGGCGCGTATGCGCAGGCGCAAAGGCGTCAGGCGGATGTGTACGTTTTCTGTTTGCTCCACCACCGGGAGCGGGAGAGCATAGACCCCCTGAACATGGACCAGTGGACGTTCTATGTTATGTCTGCTGCAGATTTAGATGCCGGTCTGGGGACGCAAAAGAGCCTGTCTCTGGCGCGCTTGTGCGCACTGGGGGCCCAGGAGGTGCCCTTTGAAGAACTGGATAAGGCCATCGCACGGGTGGCGCACGCCGCCCCCGTGGTTATATAAGAGTTCCGTGATCGACCTGGCTACCATCCTCGACTACGCCCTGGCGGCCCTGGCCATCGCGGCGGTGTTCAGCGCGCTGGTGTTTGTGCACGAGTGGGGGCACTATGCCGTCGCGCGCCTGGCCGGGGTGCGGGTGGAGGCGTTTTCCATCGGCTTCGGGCCGGAGCTGTGCGGCTGGAGCGACCGCCACGGCACGCGGTGGAAGGTCTGCGCGGTGCCCCTGGGCGGCTACGTGAAAATGTTCGGTGACACAGACGCAGCCAGCGCGGGCAAGGACACCTCCCTCACGCCCGAGGAGCAAAAGGACACCTTTTACGCCAAGCCCCTGTGGAAACGGGCCCTAGTCATCGCGGCGGGGCCAGGGGTGAACTACCTGTTCGCCTTTGTCCTCTTGGCCGGGCTGTACGCGACTGTGGGCAAGCCCATGGCCCCGCCCGTGGCCGCAGGGGTCATGGCGGGCTCTGTGGCGGAGGAGATAGGAATTGCACCCGGGGACGCCGTGGTGGCCATAGACGGGCGCCCGATGCACAGCTTTGACGACATTACGCGGGTGATGCTCCTCGCGCGCGGGGAGGCCAAGCGCCTCACGGTTCACCGGGGGGACCAGGTCTTATACCTCACCGCCGCGCCAAAGGTGGAGGAGCACGAGGACGATATGGGCTTCGCCACCAGCCGGGCGCGCCTGGGCCTCCTGGGGCCGCAGGGCGCGTTCAAGATGGACAAGGTGGAGGTCATAGACGGGGATGGGCCGGTGTGCGACCGCCTGGGGCAGGAGGTGCGCCTGCGCGTGGCGGGAGAGGAGGACGTCTTTATCCTCCGCCCCACGGTGGCGGGCAACCCGGACTGCGCCACGGCGGAGATACTGTATGTGACGGACAAGGACGGGATGGAGCCAGTGCGTCTGGGGCCGGTGCAGGCCCTAGCCGCAGCGGGGGCCCGGGTGTGGGCCGTGAACGCGACCATCCTGGCCTCCTTCGGTCAGATTTTCACGGGCGAGCGCAGCCCGCGGGAGCTGGGCGGGGTCATCCGCATCGGCGCGGTGATCAGCGATATGGTGGAGGGGGGCCTGCCCGCCCTCATCGCCCTGACGGCCTTCCTGTCCGTGACGCTCGGCCTTATCAACCTGTTTCCCATCCCCGTGCTGGACGGCGGGCACCTTGTGTTCTACGCCATTGAGGCCGTCCTGGGCCGCCCCGTGCCGGAGAAGGTCCAGGACTGGGCGTTCCAGGCGGGGTTCGTGTTCCTCATCGGCGTGATGCTGTTCACCAACCTGAACGATATCGTGCAGTTGATATGGTGATGCGTCTGGAGCGCGTTCCGGGCACCTATGCGGTGGCGCGCCTGCCCCCCGGTGCAGCGGTGCCCGCGTGGGGCCAGGATGGCGCGCTTTATAGCCTAATCCGCACGCCGGAGGAGACTTCCCTCGTGTGCCTGGACGCTGACAAGCCGCCGGGGGTGCAGGCCGAGCGGGGCTGGGCCGCGCCGCGCGGCGCGGGCACCCTGGATTTCGCACTCACGGGCGTCCTGGCCAGCCTCACCGCCCCCCTGGCCGCCGCCGAAATCAGCCTTTTGCACTTTCAACCTTTAACACGGACTGCATACTTGTTAAAACCGAGGCCCTGGAGCCCGCCGTTGCGGCCCTGCGCGCAGCGGGGTTTGCAGTAGAAAGAGAAACAGCCCGCAACACCCTGTTGGAAAGAAAGGATACCAAACCATGAAAACCCGCTTCTTTTTGTGCTTCTTGGCGTGTGCCGCCCTCGCGGCATGCGCAACGCCCGTTACGCTAGATCTCGAGGAGCACGACCGGCCCTTTGATGAGTCCACAGTGGGCCCCGAACAGGGAATCGTATATTTCTACAGGGAGCGCGCCTACGCTGGTATAGCCCGCAGCATGTATATAGCTCATGATGGAAAGAGAATAGGCGCGCTGAACAACGGATCGTACTTTGCCTATCCGGCAGATCCTGGGGCACATGTCTTCTCTGCTGAAGACGGCCTGCGCGACGACGTGAGTCGCAGGCTTCTCGTAGAACCAGGAGAGACGTATTACATACGTGGCAGTATAGAGTTTGGTTTCTGGGACGCCAGGCCGGACATCACTATCGTTGCACCTGAAGAGGGGCGCGCAGCTATAGAGGGCGAAGATCTAGACTACGACACACTGGAGACAGAGTAGAGCCATGCACCCCCACCGCACCCACACCTGCGCAGACCTCCGCGCCGAGCACATCGGCCAGGTCGTGCGCCTGTCCGGCTGGGTCCACCGCGTGCGCGACCACGGGGGCGTCCTGTTCATAGACCTGCGCGACGCGTACGGCGTGACGCAGTGCGTGGTGGACGAGGGCTCACCCCTGCTGGCCGACGCGGCGCGCTGGCGCGTGGAGTCGGTCCTAACCCTCACGGGGCCCGTGGCGGCGCGGCCCGAGGGCACGGCCAACCCGGACATGCCCACGGGCGCGGTGGAGCTGCGCGTGGAGGAGGCCGTGCTGCGCTCCGCCGCGGCTGTGCTGCCCTTCCAGGTCGCGGAGGACGACGGCGCGGGGGAGGAGGCACGGCTGCGCTATCGCTATTTGGACCTGCGCCGCCCGTGGATGGCGGACAAAGTGCGTCTGCGCAGCCGGGTCATCGCGGACATCCGCCGGCGCATGTGGGACGCCGGGTTCCATGAGTTCCAAACGCCCATCCTAACGGCCTCCAGCCCCGAGGGCGCGCGCGACTTCCTGGTGCCCAGCCGCCTGCACCCGGGGAAGTTCTATGCCCTGCCCCAGGCGCCGCAGCAGTTCAAGCAACTCCTCATGATCGCGGGCTTTGACCGGTACTTCCAGATCGCCCCGTGCTTCCGGGACGAGGACAGCCGGGCAAGCCGCCTGGCCGAGCACTATCAGCTGGACGTGGAGATGTCCTTCATCACGCAGGACGACCTGTTCGCCACCATGGAGCCGGTGGTCGCAGGGGTGTTCGCAGCTTTCGGGGGCGGGGCGGCGGTGACGCCCGCGCCGTGGCCGCGCATCACGTATAAGGACGCGATGGCGCGGTACGGGAGCGACAAGCCGGACCTGCGCAACCCGCTGGAGATTGTGGATGTGACGGACATTTTTCAGCGGGAGGACGTGGCGTTCAAGGCGTTTAAGGGTGTCACGGTCAGGGCCATCCGCGCCCCAGGAGTCTCCGATAAGCCCCGGAGTTTCTTTGATAAGTTGAACGCCTGGGCCCAAGGCGAGGGCGCGGCGGGCATGGGCTATATCCTGCGCGCGGGCGCGGGGGGCAAGGGGCCGATTGCGAAGTTCCTGCCCGAGGGGGCCCTGGGGGCCCTGTACGACGCGGCCGGGGCGCACGACGGCGACGCCGTGTTCTTCATCGCGGGCGAGGACCCCACGGCCCTGGCCGGCCGCGCGCGGGACGCGATCTGCGACGCGATGGGCGTGCGGGAGGAGGGCGTATACACGTTCTGCTGGGTGGTGGACTTCCCGCTGTACGAGCGCGACGAGAAGACGGGCAAGGTGGAGTTCTCCCACAACCCGTTTTCCATGCCCCAGGGCGGCCTGGACGCCCTCAACACCCAAGACCCCCTGGCCATCCTCGCGCACCAGTACGACTGCGTGTGCAACGGGCACGAGCTTTCCTCCGGCGCCATCCGCAACCACGACCCCGCGATCATGGAAAGGGCCTTTGCCATCGCGGGCTATGGGCCCGAGGTCCTGGAGGCGCGCTTTGGCGGCATGCTGAACGCCATGCGCTTTGGCGCGCCGCCGCACGGGGGCTGCGCGTTCGGCATTGACCGCATCCTGATGCTCCTGGCGGGGGAGGACAACCTGCGCGAGGTGAACGCCTTCGTCATGAACGGGCAGTACGAGGACCCCATGATGGGCGCACCTTCCGCTGTGGATGCGGCGCAGCTGGCCGACCTGCACATCCGGGTTGTGCCGCCGGTGAAAGGGGGCTAGCGTGCCTCCTGCACAAAACAAGGAGACCCAGAACCATGCGCGCTTTTGCCCTTGCCCTCACCGCTTCTGTCTTAGCCATGCCTGCCCTGGCGGGTGACCCCCTGTACGAGTCTGGCCAGGCCTCCGCCCAGGGCTTAACGGCCTCGGCCATGGCGTCTGATGCTGCCGTCGCGGCCACGCTGGACTCCACCACGACCGCCGTTGGCGTGGCCTCCGTGGGCGTCGGGGCCTCCACGCAGGCCGCGGGGGAAGTCGCGGCCTCCGCCGGACAATCCACCGCGCAGGCTGGTCACGCTCTTATAGATGCGGAGTTCCCGGTGACGGACGAGACAATCCACAATTAAGGAGGCGATAGCGTGACCACCCGCGTTCTGTGCGCCCTGTTTCTGGCCTGCCTGGCCCTGCCCGCAGCGGCGCAGTGGTCCACCCCGGCCTCTGTGGCGTCCTCCTCCAGCCAGAACGGGGGCGAGGGCAAGCTCTGGACGGGCAAGCCGGATGATGCGGCGGCTTTTGCCAAGGCGCTAGAGAAGCACTTGGCCGCCAACAGGGTCCGCGTGGCCATCGTGGCCCGCGCGGGGCGGAAGGCTGAGGATCTCCCCAAGGGCATCGCCTACACCCACACGGGATTTTTCGTGTACTCTGACATCACCCTGGCTGACGGGCGCGTGGTACCGGGCTATGTGGTCTACAACCTGTACCAGGGCCTGGACGGCGATAAGGCCCGCAGCTACTTAGAGCAGGACTTTCCCATAAATATGGTGGCCGACATGGCCGAGCCGTATCTGGGCGTCATCATCCCCACGCCCGACATGCAGAACAAGATTCTGGGTGTGATCTCTTCTCCCCGTTATGCCGCCATGCATGTGGAGAGATACTCTCTCTTGGCCAACCCGCTGAACGCCAAGTTTCAAAACTGCACGGAGTTTGTGCTGGACGTGATTATCGCCGGGATCTTGGGCATAGACAATTATGATGCTGTGAAGGCGTACGCGGCGACTCACTTCACGCCCCAAACGGTGCGCCTGGGATTTTTTAAGAGTCTCCTGGGCCCCGCTTTTGTGAAGGGTGTCGCGGTCTCTGACCACAATGGGCCGTTTCGCACGGCCACCCTGGGCACCATTGCCCAGTTCCTGCAGGAACAGGGGGGATTGCAGTCGTTTTATGACTTCCATGTGGGCGGCTCCGTGACCCCGCGACCCCTCTCATAAGAAAAAAATCCTTAAAGCGGAAAAAAGTCCTTGACAAAGACAGGACTCTTGTCCTATAACGCGCCTATGGCCTGCTCGCGGTGAGCGGGTCGCGAGGTGCGCGAGGAGGACAAGGCCGATGCTCCGGCTGGGCTACTACATGGCGGGGCTGACGGCGGGGGGGGCGGCCCTCTCGCCAGATACCTTCTTTCTTCTCACGCAAGCCTTTGACTTTCTGGAAACTCAGAACGGAGACCTGCTGATATGGAGGTAAAACATGGCAAACAAGCGCATCACGGACCTGCAAGCCAAGACTCTGCCCTACGCGGGCGGAGAGGTGGGCGTTGTGGACGACGGGACAACCACCTACCGGGCCGACCTGCGCTATTGGGGCCTGGCGAATGCCGCCATGACCTACAACCCCGACGGCACCATGGCCACCCTCACCAAGGCCGGGCGGACCACGACCTTCACCTACACGGACGGCGTGCTGACAGGCACAAGCGACGGCGCGGTGAGCCGGACCTTCGGGTACGACGGCAGCGGGCGCATGACAAGCGTTACAGTGAGCTAAAGGAGGGCCCCGCCATGCTGACCCCCGCCCCACTTCCCAAACAGGACCCCGCCGACGCGCCGTACCACTTCTGCGCTCTGGCGAGTCTGTGCGATGACGGCCCGCGCGCGCCGGAGGAGGGATAGGCTATGTCCATCACCTATTCAAGCGGCACAATTACAATCGCGGGCGAAACCGCAACCCCCGAGGACCTATGGGATGCGGACCAAGCGGGCGGTTGGGGTGTGGTATCCCGCCAGGGGCTGTCTGCAAGATACCAATATTATATAGCAGCCCAAATATCT